>JAISOQ010000140.1 GCA_031275515.1 Treponema sp.
CCATTTCCGCCGCAACGTCTCCACCACGGCTTCCTTGTCCGAGTTTTCCCCTCTCATGTGTCTATTATATCACAATTCCAAAATTATGTGTAGTGGTTATTTTTGGGAGAAGCCTAACACTGTGTCAATTAATCCTAATTCAGGATCGTTGACCCATTTGGGACTTTCAAACTTTAACATCAACGGTTCAAATATTTTCATAGTGGTTTATTATGATATATCCGGCGCTTCTTGTCAATTGTTCACATTTTCGCCTAACATTTGCCAGTTTCGTTCCGGCCTGTTTTCTGACTTTATAGACAGACACTAGTTATAGGGTATATGAAATGTTTGTCAATATACTTTTACAACTATAACCGACAAAATATTTTAGGGTGGCACTTCGCCTAACATGCCTGTTTACGCGCAGACCCGCAAAGCGGGTCTGACGCCGCTTCAATGTAACGGCGCGCCCTCCTCTGCGTTGAAGCCGCCGGGGGCTTTTTCCGGCGCGGTCTACCGGGCGTTAAACGCCGCCGCTTTGATGCGCCAGCGGCCGTCTTTCCGTTCAAATTGGGATGTGGGAAGCTGGAGCTGTCTGCCGTCTTCCGCGGCTATCTTTACGGCGCCGGTTACTACATTCACCTCAATGACTTTCCAGACGGTTCCGTCATAGCTGAATTTGGCCCCTTCCTGGGGAATGAGTTTTCGCTGCTCGCTGTAAAAGTTATGCTCGTAGGCCAGGCAGCAAAGAAGCCGTCCACAGGTTCCGGAAATTTTCATGGAGTTGAGGGACAGATTTTGGTCCTTTGCCATTTTAATCGACACCGGCTTTAGTTTATCCGACACCGCGTGACAGCAGTAGAGACGGCCGCAGATGCCCAGCCCTCCCGTAACCCTGGCTTCGTCCCGTACCCCTATCTGGCGGAGTTCGATGCGGGTTTTAAAGACGCCGACCAGATCTTTGACCAGTTCACGAAAATCGATCCGGCTTTCGGCGGTGAAAAAGAACAGTATTTTGGGATCCTCCAGAAGATAATGAACCGATACAAGCTTCATGTCCAGTTTGTGTTCTTCAATTTTTACTTTGCAGATGTCAAAGGCTTCTTCTTCGAGCTTCCTGTTGCGTTCAATCTTTTCCAGATCTTCCCTGGAGGCAAGCCTTTCAATCCGGACAATTTCGGAGATAACCTGGGAACCTTTGCGCTGGACAGGCCCGATAACCTGGGCAAGATCTTTCCCGTAGCGGGTGGAAACCACGACCATTGTTCTGCATGAGAGAAGCCCGCCTTCGTAAATTGCCGAAAAAGTCTCGTTGGAATAGGATAGCCGGAGCCGGTAAACAGGGGTGTCCGGGGCAAGGGATGCCAGATCCGCTCCGGATTCGACAATCACGTCGCGGGAATTTTGTTCGGCAGGACCATCTTCCAGGGCGCTGATATCTTCATCTGAAAATTCCTCCGAATTCTCGTCCGAAGATTCGGCAATATCTTCAAATTCGTCTGAATCGGTCATTGTTTTTCCTCCTCCCTCATTGCAGTAAATTTACCAGCATTCCGGCGATCTCATCAATACGGGCGAGCAGTTCCAACTGATTTGTCTGGCCTGCCATGATTCCCGCGGCCAGTTGTTCAAGTTTTCTGTCTACCACCTGTACCAGGGTGAATTTTTTGCGCCGCAGCAGATTGGCGCCGCTGGTTTTTTCTTCCAGAGTATAACTATTCTCTACTACATAGTGAATAAAATTCCGCACCGCCTTCTTGTACCGTATGATCTCATCCGGAAGGGGCCGGTTTTTCAGTTCATCACCAGAACTGTGGACATCGTCCAATAGTATTTGAAGTGTTTCTTCGGAAAGGGGAAAGGTTTCCGGAGATTCGGTTTCCTGTACGCCGGTATTTTCCAGAAATTTGGCAAAGGCCGGTTTCCGGTTTTCCCTAACCTGGGCGCGGTTCTTCGTTTTCTTGGTTTCCGCGGGGACCTGGCTGTACGCGGCAGGATTAAAGATAAAATTTGAATCAGGGGAATCAACTTTCGCCATGATTTTCACCCGGACCGTCCGCCCCGGAAGAAGATGCGCCCGGAAGCGTTGTCGTTTTTGCAAGGGTATCTTCCGCCGGAACAGCCGTATCAGGGGGAACCGCTTCTTCCGGCGGGTTGGGCATGTTTTCAGGAAAGCCCGTCCATTCCGCCGCCGAGACAGGCGCGGTTTCCGGGGCCGTATTCTCCGCATCGGGGTATTCCGGGACGGCCTGTTCCCCGGCAGAAGGCGTCTCCTGCGGCAATGCGGCATATTCGGATTCCGGCGCTTGATCCCCCGCCGCCACCGGTGCGGGATTAATTGTTTCCGGTTCCGCGGCAGGAGGGACGGTTTCCGGGAAAGCCGCCTCCGCCGCCTGAATGCCGTTTTCCGGTGAAAGTTCTCCCGCGGATACGCCGGATACGGCAGGATTTGGCCGCAGGGCAAAACCTGCTGTTGCGGATTTAATGTCTTCTCTGTCGCGGTATTCATTTACGGCGTTGTTCCACGTTTCCCGGGTTTGGCACACCGTTATCCTGCCGTGAAGCAGGCAGCCTTCGTCGGCCTGAATACGCTGGGTGATAATGTCTCCCAGAACTATGCCGGTCGCAAGAATAACCACCCGCTCGTTGGCCAAAACATTGCCGGAGACTACCCCGCCTATGGTTACGGCGGTTCCGGTGATGTTGCTCTTCATTCTGGCCCGCTCGCCGACGATGATCCGGCCTGCGGCGTTGAGGTCTCCGCGAAGGCTGCCGTCTACCCTGGTAAAGCCGGCGGAATTCACATCGCCGTTTATGCAGGTATTTGGCCCTATTATTGTGTTAACCGAGAAATCTTCGCGTTTACTGGCGGGCATACAATTTAGCGTCCGATCCGGACATTGCTGGACCGGATATTCAGATATTTGTAGGGATCTACCACATCCGAACCGACATGGATCTCGTAATGCAGATGGGGGCCGGTTGAAAGTCCGGTATTACCGATATATCCGATGACCTCGCCCTGCTGAACCCGTTGTCCCTTTGTTGCCTTAAAAGACTGGAGGTGCGCGTAACGGGTATAGAATCCATGTTTGTGCTTGATGATGATATAATAACCAAAACCGCCGACAGGGTCGTATTCCAGGGTAACAACCTGGCCATCGGCCGTGGCGACTACCGGATCTCCCGAACGGTAGGTGGACAGATCTATCCCCTTATGGATATAATACTGACCGGTAAAGGGGTTTTCATTTTGCCCAAAATACATTGAAATATGCCCGATGCCGCCCTTGATTGGCCAAATATTGGGAATTTCCGTGAGAAGGGCTCTTTGATTTTTGTACAGGGAACCGATTTCTTTGAGCGGATCCTCCGCGGAGGACAGGTAGCCCGTGAAATTACGAAGATCGTCCACTTCCTTTAGAGTACCCGCCGCGGTTTCCCGTATATCAAAAAGGGAAGACAAATCCCCGGTTGCGGGGTTTTCAGCGTTGTTTACCGGGGTATCCAGCCCCAGGGCGGAAAGGGTATTGGACAATGTGGTCTGGAAACTGCGCGTCTGGCGCAAAAGCCGGGCAATTTCATCCCTAAGCTGGTCCAGACTTGCCTGGGTATCCTTGAAGCGGCTGTCTTTCAACGTCAAATCGCCTCTGATGCCGCTAAAGGAACTGCCATACCAAAAAAAAGCCCCCGCGATTCCCGCCAAAATAAGCAACGCGCAGCATAGAGAGGCTATGCTGATGTTGAAATTGTAGACGTTCTTTTCCGAATGGGGAACCAGAACTACGGTATAACGCCGCGTAACGGCCACAGCAAAAGTTTTAAGGAGGGATACCGCTTTGAGCGCGGCTGAAACGACAAGTTTCTTTATCCTTTGTACGAGATTATCCTCAAAACGCCTATATCTGTGGACCGATGCCAATGGTTTTCTCCATATCTTCTTAAATTATCGCCAAAATGAACTTTACGCTTGATGATTGTACAAGATAACGCCGTTTATGTCAAATACAAATTTCATATTCCGAATTGAAGTATCATGAATACAAAACAAAAATGTAACTATTCAGTCGCCTGCAGGACACCCGATGTTGTGCGCGAACTGCGCCGCAATGATGCACGCGAACTGGTGAGCGTGTTTACCGAACGAATGTAACATGCCGTCGGCCCCCAAGGGGCCGATTGGGAGCGAAAGGGCCGTAATACCGCGACCGGGGGAGCGGCTTCCTTGCCCCCTTTGTTAAAAGCAATGGAGAACAAGAAACGTTCTAAAATCACACTACGACTGAATAGCGAGGCTTTCCCAAAACTTCAGTTTTTGGGTGACAAGTTTTACTTGTCCACAAGCTTTGCTTGCCCAGATCCCTTGGATCTAAGGGAAAAAGTGGGCTACCGGCCGCTTTTTCCAATGGACTTTAGTTCGCAGTCTGGCCCATCGAACCAGAGGTTCGCACTGTGCGCTTTTAGCGCACAGTCAATTAGTTTTGGGACGGCTCTATGTATTATCCTATTCCACTTTGAACCGGGAAACTTCCTTTACCAGAACATCGATGTTTTCCTTGTTATGCCCGCTGATCTCGTTTACCCGGGTCACCGCTACGTTGATCTGATCCGCGCCGGTCGCCATCTCGTTCATTCCGTTGGTTATCTCCTGGGTCGCCATTTCAAGGTTCTTCCCCTCCGTGATTACCTCCTTGCTCCCCTCAAGCATCTCCTCGGAACTGCTCTTCACCATCCGCGTTATCTCGTTGAGCTGCCCGATCACTTCCAGTATCTGCCGGCTCCCCACGCTCTGCTCCTCCATGGCGTTCCGGATGTTTTCCGTCTGTTCAGATACCGTCTTGACTCCCCCGTCAATCGCCTCAAACTTGCTCAACACGCTGTCGGTGGACCGGGTTATCTTGTCGATGGATTCCTTGATCTTCTTCAACACCGTCCCTATCGTCTTCGACTGTTCCCCGCTGCTCTCCGCAAGCTTCCGTATCTCGTCCGCTACTACCGCGAATCCCTTCCCCGCTTCCCCGGCGTGGGCCGCCTCTATCGCCGCGTTCATCGAAAGCAGGTTGGTCTGGCTTGCGATATTTTCCATCACCGCGTTTATTTCCAGAAGGCCCTCGGACTCGCGGGCGATTTCCTGAATGTCGGCCGCGACTTCCTGAAGCCCCGTACGGCCCACATCGCTTGCCTCAAGAAGGTCCTGCACGCTCCCGGCGTTCTTCGACAGGGTCTGGGTGACGGAATTGATGTTGGCGATCATCTCCTCGATGGCGCTGGAAGACTTGGCGACACTGGAGGCCTGGTTTTCCACATAGCCGTTGAGTTTGTCGATGTTGACGGTGATCTGCTCCATGGTGGCGTTGGTCTCGGTGACGCTGGCGCTCTGGTTGATGACTCTGCTCTTGATGCTCTGGATATTGGCGTTAATCTCGTTGATCGCCGCGGCGGTCTCGTCCATGTTGCCGGCAAGTTCATTGCCGATGTCGAAGAGGGCGACCGCCTGGTTTTTGATGGTGACCACGAGTTCTTTGATTTTTCCGAGCGTGGCGTTGAAATAACGGGCTAAATCGCCTATTTCATCCCTGGAATGGACATTCACGCTTTTGGTAAGATCGCCCTCGCCTTCGGAGATGTCTTTCAGGGTTGTGGCCACATTAATAATGGGTTTGACGGTGGAACCCATGACGAAGAAGATAATTACCGCCACTATAACGGCAACGACTGCCGCAATAATTATAACAACGCGGGTCAAGACAGTAACATCAGAGAGAATATTACCTTCCGCGACGCCCAGCATAATCGACCATGAGGCGTTACTTTCCCCAATGATAAAAGGGTATAAAATGATTTCCAGGTTTGTACCGAGTACCGGTGAATACTCTTTGTCCCGAAACAGGTTTCCGGCTTTTACAGCCTGATATGCCGCACCAATAGAGGGACCAAAGAGAACCGTGTCGGCTTCCTGCATGTTTTTGCCTATGCGGCTGCTGTCATAACTGCCCAGGATAGTGCCGTTATCGGAATAGACCGCCATGGCGCTAATATCGGAATAGGTCTTTATGGTTTGTTCAACAACTGCCTGTACCGCATCGACCTTGATGTCAACCCCCACAAGCCCTATTACTTCATTGTTCTTGCTGTCGGTAACCGGTACGGCCAGACGGAACGTATAGGTCTCTTTGCCGTTCACTATTTGGGGTACCGGATCCTTTACCGTTTGTTTTCGCGCGTCAGGTCCGTTGAGTATATCCATGGCGGATGCGGCATTGTCGTAGGTCAGGAATTCTATCTGCCCCGTTTTCTGAACAAACCAGGGCGCGTATACTCCCTCGGCAGTGGAACCGGTGGTTCCCCGGTACTGGGAATCCAGGCCATCCAGAACATTGGGCTTGAAGACGGCAAAGATGGACACCAAATTCGGCTCCGTGTTCAGGGCAGCCGCCATGAACTGATTAAAACGCTGCCGGCGGCGTTCCGGTTCGGTCCCCTCATAGGCGCCCATAAAACCCGCCGCCACCGTGGCCACCTTGAGATAATTTTCTTCCCGCCCTTTCCAGTAAGCCGCCTGCTGGGAGGCAAGCCTTTCGGCGCTTTCCCGGGATAAATCCAGGATTGTGGATGATGCCTGATTAAGGATCAAGGTGGAAAGGCCCCCCACCACGACTACCAGGATTACGATGACGATGATGCTTAATTTGAACTTGAGTTTCATTCACTCCTCCATAAAAATTTCAGTTCCGCCCGAAAAAAAGCCGTTAAGCTGAATTACTCTTAAAACCCGGTTGATTTTAACGTGACTTCCAGACTTGGGGTTTGCATAGGTCTTTGTTGAAAGCCGTTTAAATTTTTAAAAACACCCTGGTTTTGTTGTATTTTTCTGCTGTAAAGAACTACATCAGAACGGAACATAAGAAGCTAAAAACCTTCTCCAGACAAAGTCAATTATTATCTTCCTAGTTTAAGTATGCTGGATTTACAGAATAAGTCAACGATTTTCAAAAAAATTAAAGTTTGAAAGCATGGTAACTATTCGTTGATAACACCCAACGCCGGTGATAAAGTTCACGGAACTTTCGGTACAGGAACTATCGGAACGGCCTCTGGTCATATTCACGCCGCTCTACATCCTCAGGCTGAGGAGGAGGGTAAGACAGGCCAGGACGCACGAGAAACGGGAAGGACTAGCAGGCTGATTAAGCTAGACCTGCTGATATAAAATAATAACAAAAAAAGAAATTTAACCACGGAGGACCGGAACATCCGGTTCCTTGGAGTTGCACGGAGAATGAACTACTCCGCCCTGAAGGGCGGGGTATTACACCCGCGCTTTCCAATAAAGAATACCCGCCGCAAGCGCTAAACTTGACCCACAATTCAGCTTTATCACCTGTTTCAGGGCGGATTCTTCCCCCGGACATTTCTGAGTGAGGCGGGAAAGCTGGTTGACGCGGGGCTTAAACGGCGGTTTACCGCCGTTTAGCCGGGGGCGGGGGCGGT
Source organism: Treponema sp. (assembly GCA_031275515.1). Taxonomy (GTDB): domain Bacteria; phylum Spirochaetota; class Spirochaetia; order Treponematales; family Breznakiellaceae; genus JAIRLK01. The sequence continues at coordinate 7,474 of JAISOQ010000140.1, forward strand.
TTTACGGGGGGAAACACGCGAAAAACAGCCGGCCCCTTCGTTTTTTTCCTTAGGGGGTCTGACCCCGGTATTTGAGACCCCCGCGCGCCCGCCGGTTTCGTCCTCAGGCGGTTCCCC
>JAISOQ010000163.1 GCA_031275515.1 Treponema sp.
GGCGGCCCACGACGGCGGCGCGGCGGCGGGCATCGACCCCGGCAAGCGCGGCGGCATCCCGTGCCCCCCCCCGGCCCCCCCCCCCCCCCCCCCCCCCCCCCCCGCCCGCCCCCCCCCCCCCCCCCCCCCCCGGCGGCCCCCCCCCCCCCCCCCCCCCCCCCGCCTGTAACAGGGGAATATGGATGGAGACTACCTCTCACAACACTTTTCTGATTCGGGACATTGCCGGAGGAGAAAAAGAGGGTTACGAGTTTGACAGGTCCGGCTTCTATACCAAGGCCAACTGGTGGTTTTGGGGAAATATTACTCCTTCTTTTTTACTTGACGCCGAACTGGGGGTATGGGAGATAGATCACCCCCTCTATCAGGCTAACAGTTTTGGAGCCAATATTCCCGAAACCAGCTGGGGCGATGGCATCCAGGGTCTTGGTTCCATATTTTTTTCACCGGTTTATGGACTAAACGCCGGTAAAATTCCTGGAATACTCAACAAGATGGCTTTTACTTTGGGTACGCCTTTCCTCAATGTACGCTTCGGATACGGCAATCTGGAAAAAGCGGCCATGAGTTCCTTCACCGGTGTTTACAATATGCTGGATCCCTGGCAGGACGTGGGCCGGGGTTTTAACGAACTTTCCGTGGGAGAAAAACTCAAGTCTATCGGCGATGCCATAAAGCTGGATGCCCTAATCGGGTTCAGCAGAATGCGGGCCGAATACGGTGTTTACTCCTATATTTCGGGTTCTTTCTTTGACAAGGTTACAACGGCATTTACTTTCGGCAGTACTTCAAACGCCGCGGAACTTTTCCGCTATAACGAACAGAATGACAACGCTTACTCCTTTTTTGCCTCCTATCGCCCCCTTGAATCCCTGACCGTCAGCATCCACGGCCTTTCCGCATTTGGAACCAATATCGATCCCGGCCTTGAGGCTTCCGCCGCCGCAGTCGGGACGAACCTGACCCTGGGTTTGTATGATCTTAAACTGAGCCAATCTTTCGCAGGTCCTCAGGCCCTTACCGTTTGGGGTGACGATGATACGGTAAATCCCGACAGCGTATCTACTTCCGCAGTTCAATGGGTAAATATTAATGATCTGGTCAGATTCGGCCTGGACACCAATCTGAAATTCAACACAATTGATGCTTTGAGGGATGGTCTTGTTGAAACAAGAAACCAGCCTATGGTGGATCTGAATTTTTCCGGTCTTGCGGGGCTGGACATGGCCTTGTCTTTCTATACGGTATTGAACGTAAACCGTATAGCCTATAAAACCGATATGGAAAGGCCCTGGGCTTTTAACTTTGAGGAGGCTGGTCTGGAACTGGGAGCCTCCAACATCGCCGCCTATGTTCGGAAGATGGTTTTTAGTTACGCCCTTGCCGCGGAATACAAAGAATGGGCCGGCGATGCGTATGCCCTTGACCGGCTTTACCATTCCCTCATGCTGAATTGGGATCTGACTGAATCCCTCTCCGTAACCTGTGCGTCCCTTATCAGGAGTTCCGCGGATGAAGACGTTGCCTTTGTTCCCTTCGGCTTTGCCGCCGGGGTATCCCTTTTAACCAATATTAAAGCCATAGGCAAGCCCCGGGTATGGATGCACTTTACGTATGCCATGGATCCCTATGAGGACAATAATTATTCCCTTTATCGTTATGACGACCCGGATAACGGGCTGAAACACCGTTCATACCGCTTGAATCATCTCTACGATTTTGTCGACAAGAGCCGCATCAGTTTCGGTCTAATTTGGGACCTTTGACACAGGAGGAAGGAAAATGAAAAAAATATTTTGCGGGGCCCTCTTGGTAACGGCCTTCCTGTTTTCCCGCTGCGCCGATCCGGCGGGGCTGCATAATCAAAAGATGTCACAAATGACCTTTGAACTCGTGAATTTTCCCCTCCCCGACGGCGACTACTGTATCCCTGGAGACTATCAGGGAACCGATTGGGATAATTCCAAAACCATCATAACCCTGAAAAACGGAAACGGCGTCAGTTCGGTCCAGAACCTCAAAAAGTCCAGCGTCAAATTTACCGTTGTGCAGAGCGGCGCCTGGACCCGTTCCTGGTATCCCGCAACCCAGGGGAACGCTCCCGATGAAACCCAGAATAACATCTACTGGAATTTTACCGCCGATGGAATTCCTGAGGATTCGGAAGTCACCATTGTTGTGGACGGCAGCAGGAAGCCTGCCGAAATTACGGTACACTAGGAGGCAGAAAATGAGAAAGAAAATATACCCTGCGGCCTTTGCCGCGGCTCTGGCAGCAACAGTGTGGATATTTTTTTCCTGTGATGTACTGCAAAGCGGACTAAGTTCTGAACTTCAAAAAGATCTTGATAGTAAAACCGGAACCGCCTCCCTGGAGGACTCCGTATGGTATTATCCCGGCTCGGCGGATATGGATATGAGTCAGGGGCTCAATGCGGAACTTGCCCTGACCCTCTCCAGAAGGGCCGCCGTGGCGTTCCCCGAAGATCCTTCCCAGCCCAGCGGTCTCTCCGGGTCTTTTCATGTTACCTATACCAATACGGCAGGCAGGTTAAGCGCCGCGGATCTGCCCTTCAAGGGCGGGCATTTTAACGATGACTTTACGATTTTCTATCTGGATGCATCGCCCCTGGCGGATATACTGAACCCTTCACGTAATCCCGCCGGAAAGGGTACGCTTGAGCTGACTATTGCGGGGTTTGTGAATAACGAAGACGACGGACATAAAGGCCGTCCCCTGCCGTCTTTTACCAAAAACATAGACATCGCTCCCCTGTTCCCCACCCGGAATATTTATTTTTCCACCAGAGACCCGGTGGGCAGCCGTTCCATTGAGATTCCCTTAAACGCTCCAGTAACCCTTGCTTCTGCCGCGGATTTCACCATTACTCCGGGGACAAATTATCCAAAGGGATTGTACGATGCGAATTTTACCCTGAGTCTTTCGCCGGAAGGAGAAAGCATCCTGCTTACCCCCGCCGTTGAGTTATACGACATGGAATTCGATTTTTCGGTGAATGTCATGGGCATTATCCCGCCCCTGAGCAGCCTTGCCGCGGAATGTGTCTTTGACGTGCATGTTACCAATTCCCTGGTACTCCTGGACGGGGTTAAAGACGAGGTGTGGAATTCCGCGGAAACCGCCTTTGCCGGCGATCCGGATAACGACGCGTATTCCGGGGGCTATGTTCAGCCTTCCAACGAGGTTACCGGGCTTTACATATTGAGCGATCTGAATAATCTATACGTGGCCTTTCAGTTCAAGTCCCTGGCCAATTTTTGGGAAGAGGACCGTATCGCTCTGATGATTGATAAGGTAACGGCGGACACAGGGGATGATACCGCTTCAATAGCCAATACTCCAAGCGTACCCAGACTGGCCAATACCATGACCTTTGTCAACGGAGAGGCGGACATCTATTTTGTCCACTTCCCCGGACGTTCCAGGGGAAATGGCAACAGCATACTCAGAAAGGGACAGACGGTAATCGAAAACGATAGTACCGGCAGTCCCGAAAAGGTGATCCCCTCCCAATACGGCTGGGTGAATCCCAATGGGCCCCAATTCCTTGAGTACCGTTTTCCCCTGAGCCAGCTGGGACTTTCCCGGGGCGATCAAATCCGGGTATTGGGTATCCTGTCAAACCATTGGGACAGCGATGACAGCATTCATACCACGGATATGGTTCCCGGCCCTACCCTGCCCAACAGCCGTGAAGCGGTCTACGATTTTGACCAGGGTCTTGCCCTGACCCTGGGCGCGGGTCCAGCCTACACTGCCCCTAACCCGGATGATATTCTCCCGCCCGCGGCGCCCGCCTACCTCGTGGTTTCGGAGGTTGGTTCCAACGGCGTCAAACTCAGATGGGGTCCCCATTTTACCGCGGAAAGTTATAAATTATTCCGTTCGGATACTGAAAACGGCGAGTATACGCATATCGGGGACTTTGCCGGTACGAGCGGCAAGGATTTTACCGTAACGGCAAATCACACCTATTATTACAAGGCTGCCGCCGCGAATAAAGGGGGAACAGGCCCCATGACCGCCGCCCGAAAGGTTACCGCCCAGGGTACGGAAATTTCCCGGTACGCCGCTATTAATATGGCAAACGGCGTTCTTGACGACGGTTTCAGGGAGGCGGGCGAAGCGGCCTGGTCGACCGATTCCCTGTCTCCCGGCGGTACCGGCAACTATGACATCCAGGGACTTTATGTTACCAATGACGCGTCAAACCTGTATGTTGCGTTGGATTTTGGAACCGCGCCGCCCAGCGGCTGGGATAACTGCCGCATCACCGTCATGATCGATAATACCGCCGCGGCAAGCGGCGATTCGACGGTGAGCGTCGAACCGGCGGGAACAACTAGCTTTGACCCGGCGGTTACGATTGAAGGCTTTATCGCCAAGGTTTTGAAGACCGATGCCTGGACCCTGCCTTCCGGGGCCTCAACCAACGCCGGAAGCGGGTGGACAAAAAATGGCAGTACCCATCTTTGGACGCCAGCGGTAAACGTGATCAAAATAAAAGCGCCCTTTAGCAGCATAGGAAATCCCACCGGGGGAACGGAACTCCGGGTGTTTGCGGCTTTCTCCGAAGGCTGGGACGGTGGCGAAATTCTGGTGCGGGATTTGATTCCCGCAGAGGCGGCGCCGGAAGTCCAGGGGGAGGTTCAAAGCCTTACCATCAATATGGGCAGCGCCCTCTCCTACACAGTGTTTTAAGGGACCAGGAGGGAAAAAATGACTGTGAAAAGATTTAAATTTTTTATGTTGATTGCGATGGCAGGAATGGCAATGTTGTCCTGTGAAATTCCCCCGTATCCTTCGGGGAACGAGGGTACTGTCGAAGGGTTGGGAGGCGCCAAAAGGCCCCCCGACCTGGCCGATTACGAGAGATCCACCGTGGAAAGTCTGACCGCCCCCATACCGGAAGACTTTATCCGGGGGGTGGACATCTCCAACTGTTACATCATTGAGCAGGCCGGGGGCCTTTACTACGATGACGACAATACCCCCGGAGATATTATCGAAATTCTCAAGAGCCACGGCGTAAACTGGGTGCGGCTCCGGCTCTGGCATAATCACAAACTAGCCCAAAACCCGGCCCCCTATGCCGGGGATGGGGATAATGACCTCGTGAAAACCAAGGCCATTGCCCGGCGGGCCAAAGCGGCGGGGATGAAATTCCTCCTGAACTTCCACTACAGCGACAACTGGGCCGATCCGGGCCGGCAGCAGATCCCCGCGGCCTGGGCGGAATACACCGAAGACCAGCTGGTACAGGCGGTTTATGACTATACGTTTGACACTATTCTTGAACTCAAGGCTGCGGGCGCGGAACCGGATATGGTCCAGCTTGGCAATGAGATAACCCCCGGCCTCCTGAGCCCTGCTATCGGAGGGGATTGGACAAAGGTTGCCAGGGTACTGAACAGCGGCGCCCAGGCAGTCCGGCTGGCCGCGCCTGATGCCAGGATTATGCTGCACCTTGACCGGGGAGGCGATGTAAGCGCCTATCAGACATGGTTCGACCGTTTCGCCAGCCACAACTCCCAGGAGGCAGGCACCGCCGAGGTGGATTTTGACGTGGTTGGTCTTTCCTGGTATCCTTATTATTCATCCCACAGGTCTATTGATGAACTGGACGATAATATCAGGAACATCCGGTCCCGGTACGGCAAGGAAGCGGTAGTGGCCGAGACAGGCTGGGCCTGGACCATCGCCTATGACGGCGACGAACTTTCAAATCTCTTTCATATAACCCAGGAGAATCAAACCGCCCTACAGATGACCGACGGCAAAGGCTATGTTACCGCTTCAAGGATTAGCTTTGAAACGCGGGAAGACGCCGTTACGAAATACCTCCCCGCCTCGCCGGAAAACCAGGCGAAACTTCTGCGGGCGGTCATAGACGCCACGGCCAGCGCGGGGGGAGGCGGCGTGTTCTGGTGGGCCGGGGACTGGATACCCGCCACGGGACTGCGGAGCAACTGGGATAACCAGACCCTCTTCGACTTTAACGGCAAAGCCCTGCCCGCCCTTTCCGTGCTTGGCGGTCTTTCCAGTACCGCCGGTATGACGCCGCCCCCGGCCCCCGCCAATTTCCGCGTAACGGCAGCGGCGATTGATTCCATCACCCTGAATTGGGACGCCTCTTACAGTGCGGACAAGTACGCCCTTTACCGGGCAAGCGCGCAGGAGGGTCCCTGGGATACGCCGGTTGACGAGACTGTCACTGAAACTGCTTATGCCGACAGGAATCTTACCCCGGGAACCACTTACTACTATCAGGTTAAAGCCCATAACGAACACGGCTGGGGCAGCCCTTCCGCGGTGAACGGAACACCCCGCGCCTTGACGGTTCCGGCGAATTTCCGGGCAGCTCCGGTTGATAACAGCTCAATTTCCCTGGCCTGGGATACTGTTGCCGATGCGACGGGTTACAAGATTTACCATGCGGGACCGGCGGCAGGCGCGCCTGCTGAAAACGCTTATATCCAGCTTGGCGGCGATCTTGGAGCCGGGGTTACCGGTTATCCCCAACCGGATTGGGCAGTGGGCGAAAGATGTTGTTTACCAAATAATTCTGTGAAAAAACCAAAAGTTAATAATCAGAGCTATAACGATTTTGTGCATGCGTTGGTCTTTGGAAAATCGTATGCCTTT
>JAISOQ010000095.1 GCA_031275515.1 Treponema sp.
GGTATGCAGAAGTTCATCATTCCCTCGACATCCCCCACTTTGGTTTCTAAGGTCACCAGAACCACCATTTCCGCCGGGGCCACGATCTGGGCGAATTGAGGGTTAGTGTCGATTTGTCCAAGCCGGGGCCTGAGATCTATGACCTGAGCCCAGGCTTCCCTCATGTTGCCCAAAATACGGACAATGATGCCTTCCATGACCGACTGTTCTATGTCGGTAAGTTCATGCTGGGATTTGGTCCCCTCCCCGGTACCGCCGAACAGACGGTCTATAATGGAAAATGTTATCGCCGGATCTATCTCAAGAATGGCGTTCCCTTTAAGGGGGTCCATGTTGATGATGGCCAGGGTGGTAGGGGTGGGTATAGACCGGATGAACTCTTCGTAGGTAAGCTGATCAACCGAGGCCACATGAACATGAACCATGGAACGGAGCTGGGCCGAAAGGCTGGTGGTGGTGAGCCGGGCAAAGGACTCGTGCATTATGGAAACAGTCCGTATCTGATCCTTTGAGAATTTATCGGGCCGCTTGAAATCGTAGATCTTGATTTTACGGGTATCCGCGGCAGGACGGAAATCTTCCGGTTCCGTTTCCCCCGCGTTAATCGCCGTAAGCAGTTGATCAATTTCATCTTGAGACAGAACTTCTGTCATTGCATCTCCATCACATCCAATTGATTAAACAACACGATCCGGGCTTTGGAAGAATCCAACACCCGGGTATTCAGGGCTTCGACTATTTCCTGTTTCAGCCGGGCCTCGTTGGTGGGAAGCAAGTCCTCCCGGTACTTGGCGCTGAAAAAACTCCGCACAAAATCCTTGAGTTCGTATAACCGGCTGGTCAATTCGTTCTGAGCATTTTTGTCATTTATATCATACCCTATAACCATATCAACCACCACTGAATAGGGAGTGGCATCCTTGGTACGGGTCCGGACGGTACCTATGGAGGTAAACATCTGATACTCAGGACGCTTACCGACCCAGGCAGACGAAGGTTCCGCCACGGCAGTCTGATTCCGCCCCCCCTTGTTGAGGATATTATAGGTAATTACCGCCACGGTAACTATAAAAACTAAGGCCCCAAGTCCTATTGCCACGAATTTAAGCAAATTCGGCAGCAACAAAGCTAAACCAGATGCTTTTTTTGAAGCTTTATCCCCTGACGACCCGCTTTCATCAAGTTCATTAAGTTCATCATTGTCAGACATGCCCTGATACCTCGCTTAAGAGTACCCTAAACTCAATGAGTTTTACGATACCTTTTGTATAATTATCGTATAGTAAAATCAAAAACTATGCAAATATATTCAACTTAAAACCTGAGTCTGTCTCAAAACTAATTGACTGCGCGCTAACGCGCAGGGTTTTGGAACAGACTTGAGCCGCAGGCTCCTGCAGTTTTTCAGGCTTTCAGCCTGCGAACCTGCGGTTCGACAAAACTGCGAATTTCAAAGATGCTTTCCCAAAACTGAAGTTGTGGGGAAGCCCCGCCTATAAATGCCCTTCATCCAGGATAACAACATCCACCCGCCGGTTATACGCCCGGCCTTCGGGGGTATCATTCCGGCTTATGGGCATGGTACCGGCGAATCCCGCTACTTGAAAGCGGTTTTCCTCTACCCCTATGCCGGTAAGGTAGTTGAGGACGCTGATGGAACGCTGGGTGGAAAGTTCCCAGTTAGAGTCCCAGGGACCCTCGGGATCCACCGGAATGTCATCAGTATGGCCCTCTATACGGAATTTCCGGCCCGCGACATCCCCGGAGGCCAGAAGGGTTCCCAGGCGGAGCAGGATGTCCCTGGTCTCCTCTATGTTGATCCGGGCGCTCGCGGGATTGAAGAAAGCGTCCGACGCCAGGGAAATGACAACCCCCCGTTCATCGTGAATAACCTTGACCTTATTGGACCGGATTTCCGGCTGAAACAGGCTCACCGCCCTCTTGAGAGCGGTCCCCAAACTCTGGCCCCGGTCCTGGGAGGGCAAGGACATGACGGAGTTTCCCAGATCGGCGCTTTTGCCTACCGTAAGGGTATTGCCTCCAAAGGAAGCTCCCAGACCGGTATTGTTAAAAGCGGAAACCATGGCGGCAAGCTGGACGGGATCAACTTCGTCGGGATTAAAAAGGGCGACAAAGAAGCAGAGCATCAGAGTAACCATATCCGAATAGGTGACGATCCACGCCCCGCCTACGTCGCCTGCATCGGCTTTCTTCTTCTTCTTCCGTGCCATATCAGTCCCTTAAGACTTCCTTTTCAACCGCCTGGCGATCTGCCGGATTGAGGTAGGAAAGGAGCTTCATCCCCAGAATACGGGGATTGTCCCCAGCCTGTATGGACAGGACTCCCTCAATAGACATCTCCCGGACCTTGGATTCTACAGCGTCGAAAGATTTCAGTTTACCGCTCAAGGGGATCATCAGGAGGTTGGCCATTATGGAACCGTACAGTGTGGTAATAAGGGCGACGGCCATATTAGGACCCAGGGCGCTCTTGTCTTCCAGGTTCTTCAACATGCCGATAAGACCGATAACAGTACCCAGCATCCCAAGTCCCGGGGCCAGGGTGCCCCACATATTGATGACCCCGATTTTTCCGGCGTGCCGTTCCTGCATCTGGCTCAATTCAGTCTCCATAAGGGTCCTGATAACCTCCGCATCGGTGCCATCCACCACGAGGCGCAGCCCCTTCTTGATAAACTCATCGTCCAGGTCTTCCAATTCTTCTTCCAAGGCCAAAAGCCCTTCGCGCCGGGCTTTTTCCGACATTGTCATGAGCTTGATGATGATTCCCTTCTCGTTAAAATTGGGAATCTTGAAGGTGAGTTTTATTGAACCGAATACTCCCAGGGCTGTGGACAGGTTGCTAAACGTAAAGAGGCCAAAGTAAGAACCTAATACTACGATTAAGATAGAAGGAAGATCCCAGAAGGTCATAAGCCCGCTGCCCCCAGTGATGATTCCCAAGCCAACCATACCGAAACATCCGGCCAAGCCTATAATGGTTGATATATCCATTCCCTACTCCTCGTTCTTAAAGGCGCCTATACGCCGGCGGTAGGCCACAATACGATCGATAACCTCGTCCACCGGTTCCCGAACCACCACGTATTTTCCCGAAAGCATGAGCAGCGTAGTATCAGGCCGCATTTCAATAGACTCAATTTGATGAGGATTGATATAATATTCTTTTCCGTCCAAACGGGTTACTTTTACCATAGCTTCTTTAAGGAATTGGAAACAAAAAACCATAGACCCTGGCTGTTCTTGTTTCCAATTCTTCCCTCACTCCTCATTTCTATTTCTAAACTAACGTTTCAGAGTCAGAAGCTCCTGCAAGAGCTGATCCGCAGTCTGTATGGTCCTGGAGTTCGCCTGGAAACCACGCTGGGTTACAATCATGTCGGTGAACTGTTCGGCCATGTCCACATTGGACATTTCCAGCGTACCGGCGATGATCTTTCCCTTGCCGGCTATCTGAGAAGGCCCTATGTTGGCGTACCCTGAGTTGCTGGACATTACGTAGTTGTTGTCCCCGGACTTTTCCAGCCCCCCCTGGTTGGCAAAGCTGGCCAGAGCCAGCTGCCCCAGGACCCGGCTGGCGCCGTTGGAAAAGATCCCCGTGATGATCCCGGTCTGGTCTATCTTGAAGTTCTCAAGGTAGCCCATGGCGTAACCGTCCTGGGTGGTGGGTTTAGTGGAACTGGATTCCGCGTACTGGGTGATAGTATTGACCAGCCCGCCCACAGTACCCAGGTTAAGGTTGAATTCCTGGCGGACCGGGGCGCCGTCTTCACCGGGGGCGGCGTTCTGCACATCAAAGGCGACCCGCATGACGATGTTCCCCTCCTCCGGGGAAGCGTTTCCGGCGGCGTCCACTACGGAAGTCAGGGTCCCCAGATTGGAGAAGTTCACCGTAAAGGCGTTGGGGTCCCCGGCGGCAGGGGCGGCTTCTCCCAGACCCGCGCTGGTGTTGGTAGGATCGGGGTTTTCCGGATCCACAACCACCGCAGCGGTCCAACTGTTCTGGGTTTCGGGAACCCGGGTAAACTGTACCCGCAGGGTGTGGGGGTCCCCAAAAGAATCATAAATCTTAATTTCCGTGGTCCAGGTTGCCTGCATGATGTCCGCCTGGGAAGCCCCTTCAGGGATAAGGGGGGTACGTTTATCCAGGTTACAGGCAAAGTTAACCGACGTGGTAGCCCGGGCGGCGTCTTTCCCCCCGACGGGGATAACAAGGTCTTCCACTTCCCGGGAAACGTCCAGTACCTGAACGCCGTCTATGGTCCGGGCCATCCAGCCCTGGACCCGCATCCCGTTGGCGGGATTCACCACCATACCGTCCTCGTCCAGGCCGAAGGCGCCGGCCCGGGTGTAGTAGGAATTTGCCCCGGACTTGAGCACGAAGAACCCCGTGCCGCTGATAGCCAGATCGGTCCCTACCCCGGTAGTCTGGAGGGAACCTTGGGTATGGATAGTATCAATGGAGGCAATAGCCATCCCCAGACCGACTTCCTTGGGGTTTATGCCCCCCAGGTCTTCCGTAGGCCGGGCTGCGGCGTTAAGCTGCTGGTAGAGCATATCCTGAAAATTCACCCGGCCTTTCTTGAACCCCGTGGTGTTGATGTTGGAAATGTTGTTGCCAATCACGTCCATACGGGTTTGATGGTTTTGAAGCCCCGAAACGCCGGAATACAATGATCGCATCATGATAGCTTCTCCTTATTCCTCAAAAACTTTAGTTACCTGATTCCAGGAATAATACGCCCCGTTAACCAGTACCTGGGGAACATCCCCCCGGCTGACCGCCTTGACCGTCCCCTGAACCACCTGATCGCCTTCAACCAACTCTACTGATTTTCCCAGGGAAGATGTGGCCTCTGTCCCCGCAAGCATATTGGTAATCCGGGTAAAGTCGCTGGCCATGCTGGTCATCTGATCCAAAGTCGAAAACTGGGCCATCTGGGCGATAAATTCCTTATCTTCCATAGGCGCCGTGGGGTCCTGATAGGAAAGCTGGGTGATGAGTATCTTCAAAAAATCATCCTTTCCCAAATTCTGCTGAGGATTCTTCCCCTCATTTATTTTCGCGTTATGTTCCTTAACTACCCGGTTAAGATCGGCCATATCCTGTGAGCTTAAAACCGATTGAAGTTCCATTCCCGCCGTCTCCTCCTTACTATACTAATATATTAACCAAGGGCCGCCCCTGACTATCCGGACGCATCTCCCGCCATTGAACTTCTTCCGGGCTTTCCAAAACCCCGGAAATCGCGGCGTCGTAGCGTAATGCCGCAAGATGCCCGGAAAAGCCGCTGTCCGCATCCCTCTGCCGCCGGCCTTCCTGACCGTCTGAGGCAAAAGCCATCTCCAGGCTTGCATCGTCAAAGCCTGAATCCCGGAAAGACTGTTCCAGGGAATGAAGCTCCTCTTCAAAAGCCTTAAACGCCTCGCCGCTTTCAACGATGATACGACCCGCTATCTTGTTTTCGGTTATTTCAAGGCGTATCTTTACACTTCCCAGCGTTTCGGGCCTCAGAGAAAGCCTGATAGTCCCTTCCCCTCCATCCCGGAGCATGACCGACGCATGGCGGACTATATCGCCGTTGAGGTTTTCGTGAAGTTCCCGGGCAAGGGTGCTCTGGAAGCTCTGCAAGGGACGATTTTCCCGTTCCGCGCTGATTTCCGCCTGGGTTTTTCCCATAGACCGGAGTTCCACCACAAGCTCCGTCTCCCGGCCCTTGTCGTGGACTCCTTCCTCCCCTTTCCCGGCTTCGGCCTGGTAAGAGACGCCTTCGGCTTCGTGCCGCTTATCAAGCCCGGCCCGTATATCCCCCCGGGCTTCCAGACCTGGCCGGTCCCTGCGGCGGTCCCGGGTCCGTATTTCCCCGGAGTTCCGGCCATCCCTTTCAGCGTTCTCCCGTCCCGGCAAGAGGGAAGTCCTGACTGAACCGGACGTTTCCGACGGAAGGGCTTCCGCAACGTACCGGGCAAGCTCTTCCCCCGGAAGCTCCCCGGCGGAAAGCTCCCGGTCCTGTGAACCGGCGTGGTCCTGCCGGGCGTCTTCGACAAGGGCGAGGACCTCCCCATTACCGGGGACAGGTATATCCGGTATTCCCTCTCCGCCGGCTCCCGTGCCGGCCCGGATGAGGTCCTCCTGCCCGGCCTGGGCGACCTCCCCTTCGCTTTCCACCGCCCCGCCCGTTTCCGGGACGGAACGGGCAAGCGCCGCCTCCGCCGCAAGCCCCGCATCCGCGCCGTCCGGAGCAGGAGATTTTACACGCTTTTTTTCCTTCCCGGACAAGGCGTCTGTTTTCCCAATGCCTTCCGGGGTTTCACCCTTCATGAGGGGAGACGCCTTGGATTTCTTACCCTTCCGGGAACCCTCCGGGCTTTCCAAGACTTCCCCGGTCTCCGGGGTAACGCCGCCGGCAATCTCCGGGGTGTCTTCGGCTAAGGAAAGACCCTTTCCGGCCCTGCCAGAAGGGGTCTTCTCCGGCTTTTCCGCGCCCGGGGCGGCAGATTCGGCCCCGGATTTACCGGTTTTTTGAAGAAGTCCCGCCAGCAGCCGGGCAAAGACCCCCGCGTCCCCCTTCTTTTCCGTTTTTTCATGATCAGAAGAAAGGGACGCGCTTTGCCGCGCCTCGGGACTTTCGATAGATTGAATAGGGGGGGATATTTGTACCACCGCCCGGCCTCCTCATTTTTCTAACAACGCCGTAATGGAAGACCGCAGGAAGGTCTCTAGTTCAGGTTTGGGGGCCTCGCAGTCATCTTCCGCTGCAACTCCGCCGCCCGTTCAGGGGGCAGGAGGGACAGCCAGTAGGACACGATAGACGTAGCGCCTTCCTGCCGAGCGATCTCTTCGGTCATCCGCAAAACATCAATAGCAGCCTGATCATCCATAGCGGTAATAATACCCACCGCCCGCTCCGGCGGCATACCGTTCAAATAACGGGCGTACTGTTCAACGTTCTTCTCTTTTATTTCGGCTTGTTCGACCATAGCATTGAAGGAATTCTCTCGTTCATCCAGCGCTTTTTGTCTTTCTTCCAGTTCCTGAGCCATTTGCTCAAGCTCCGCCTGGCGGGTACGCATATCCTGTTCCTGGCGATCCATTTCCATGGTCCGCAGTTCCAGGGCCTCAAGCCTGACGGCCAGACGCTCCGCATCCAAAGAAAGGGATTCTTCCGGCGGCAGCCCTGCCTGGGACCGTCCCTCCCGGCCTATGAACCGGTAAAGCGGCGCAAGGACGGTCTTTGCGTCAATGAGGTTAAGGTAATCGAACCAAACTATCCCTCCGGCAACCATAGCCAGAATGAGGATCAAAAGAACTATACTCCTGCCTATGATACCGGCTTTCCCTTTTAAGGCCAACGCTAACTCCTCAGGTTTATTATACCTTTTAAATCTATACTTTCAATATCGTCAAATTCACCATATTGAAAAGAGCGCGCCGCCGCTTTCCGGGAATAGATGGGATACGTTTGGACGAATTGATCCCTATTCCACTTTAAACTTGGACACCTCCCGGACCAGTATATCGATGTTTCCCTTGTTCTCCCCGCTGATGGTGTTGACACGGTCCACCGCCACGTTGATCTGCTCCGCACCGCTGGCCATCTCGTTCATTCCATTGGTGATCTCCTGGGTCGCCAGCTCCAGATTCCGGCTCTCCGCTATTACCTGCTGGCTCCCTTCCAGCATCTCCCCGGCTCCTCCCTTAACCATCTGGGTCGCCTCGTTCAACTGCCCTATGGCTTCCAGTATCTGCCTGCTCCCGGTATTCTGTTCTTCCATAGCATTCCGAATGTTCTCTTCCTGCTCCGATACGGTCCGTACACCCTGATCTATCGCCTCAAACTTGTTTAATACGTTGTCCGTCGATTTGGTTATTTTGTCGATGGATTCTTTTATCTTCTTCAGTACCGTCGATATGGTCTTCGACTGCTCTCCTGAACTTTCCGCCAGCTTCCGTATCTCGTCGGCCACTACCGCAAACCCTTTCCCCGCTTCCCCGGCATGGGCGGCTTCTATCGCCGCATTCATCG
>JAISOQ010000274.1 GCA_031275515.1 Treponema sp.
TACCTCTATTTTAGTTGATCTTACTTAACGCATTAAGTAACTATATGATTATTCTACACCTTCCCGGTAAACTTGTCAAATATTATATGGCTTTTTGTGGTTCCCTGTTTAACCAGGGCTTCGTGTTAATTCGTGTAATTCGCGGGCCTTTTTGAACCGGCAGGACTTGACTTTCTCCTCAGAATAGTTAATTAATTAACGTTAAATAACTTTACATCTCAGGAGTTTTATACCTATGGACAATGGCAGTATTTCGCTTATGGAACAGGAACGTCCGGCCCTGGCGATCATCCGGCTGGCTTTGCCTATGATGCTGGCTATGGTTGCCCAGATGGTTTACAATATGACCGATACGTTTTTTATCGGACAAACTGGAGATCCGAATATGGTGGCGGGAATTTCGCTGGCCATGCCGCTCTTTATGGTTTCCCAGGGGGTAGGGAATATTTTCGGCGTAGGGGCGTCAAGCTATATTTCACGGCTTCTTGGGGCGCGGAAGGGTAAAGATGCAAAGCAGACCTGTTCGGTGGCCTTTTGGACAACCTTTGGCACGGGACTTTTAATAACCGCGGCGCTGTTTCTTTTCAGGACGCAGTTTTTGCGCGTCAGCGGGGCAAGCGAGATAACTTTTCCCTATGCGGACAGCTATTTTTCCATCATTAACGCATTTATCCCTGTGTCGCTTCTCAATATCACACTTTCCGGCCAAATGCGAAGCGAGGGCGCAACTGCCAAAGCAACGCAGGGTATGCTTATCGGAATTGTCCTTAATGTTATCCTTGATCCCCTGTTTATTCTGGCGCTGGATTTGGGTGTTGCCGGCGCGGCATGGGCTACGGTCATCGGGACGATTGCATCGGTAATTTATTACTGCCTCCATTTTGTTTCGCCCCGGACTGTCTTGTCGATACGCCCCGGGGACTTTAAACCCAGCGCCCGCCTTTACGCGGAAATTCTGAAAATCGGTATTCCCGCGGCGCTTTCAAGCATCGCAATGACGATTTGTTTTGTCTTTAGAAACCGGGTTGCGGCAAGTTATGGTGATTTTGTCATTGCCGGAAGCGGCATCAATCAGCGGGTGGGTTCGATTAGTTTTATGCTCATCATGGCCCTGGCGATGGGATACCAGCCTTTCGCCGGTTTTAACTATGGGGCGAAAAAATTTGACCGCCTCAAGGCAGGGTTTCGTATCACCATTATATATTCAACGCTTTTATCTTTGTTTTTTACCCTTATTTTTGCTTTTTGGGGCCGGGGCATTATCACCCTTTTTATTCGGGATACTGCCACAATAGATGCGGGGGCAAAACTGCTGCACGCAACATTATGGTCATTGCCCTTTGTCGGCCTTCAAATGACGATGATGGTAACGTTCCAGGCTCTGGGGAAATCGGTGCTGGCGACCATCGTAACGCTTGGGCGGGATTTTCTTTTTTACCTTCCGCTCCTTTTTATTTTTAATAACCTTTGGCAATTTAACGGCTACATGTATTGTCAGCCTGTTGCCGACGGACTTACAACCTGTGCCGCTCTTGCCTTGAGCGCCCGCTTGTTTAAACAATTAAAAGAATTGGATAAAGGAAAAGAGTCATGAAGGATGAACTAAAGCAGGATTTGCTGCATTCACTTTTTTGCTTTAAAAAAGCGGTCCTCTCTATTTCCCGTTTCCTGTTGAAGGCTGAAGGCAGCGGCCTTTCGGCAGCCGAACTTTCCGCCCTCAACTGCATTGGACTCTGGGATGAAAAAGGCTGCGACGCGGCGGATGTTTCGCATCCGGCGGATGCTCCGTCAGCGGACGCTTCACATCCGGCGGATCAAACGACTCATCATGCAATGCACGAAACTCTGGGCGTTTCAAAAGCGGCGATAAGCCAAATGTTGGGCAGCATCGGAAAACGGGGTTATATCCAGCGCGAGATAGACCGTGATAACCGCCGCAAAATTATTATCACGGTGACGAAAAAGGGAAAAGCCGCCGTTGAAAAGGGAGGGCAGCACATGGACCTTTTGATGTCCCGTATTATCACAGGGTTTGGCGAGAAGGATGCCCGGAATTTCGTGCAGCTCCTGGACCGTTTTGTGGAAGTTGTAGATGAGGAAGCCAGCAAGACCGGCTGAACCGGATTCAGGCCGACTAGAAGGACGGGTCCATATCCCGTCGAACCGTTGGTTTCGAACCTTCGGTTCGCCCCTGCCCCGGAAAATTTACTGCTCAAGGGCGGCGATAAATTCTTCCGCACCGGCGATGATCCCAATATCCGCGTAACGAAAAACAGGGGCGTTCTTGTCCGGGTTTACCGCTATCAGGGTGGACACCGGGTCTATCCCCGCCATAAAAGCCGCGGTGCCGGACACGCCTACGGCGACGCAGAGTTCCGCCCCAACACGGATCCCCGACTGCCCGATAATGCCGTCGATTTCTCCCCAGCCGTTAAGGGCCGCGGGGCGGCTGAATCCCAGAGGCGCGCCGAAACGTCCCGCAATGCGCCGCAGCCGGTCGCAGGCGGCCCGGCTCCCCAGGCCCCGTCCCGCAGCGAAGATCACCGGGGCCGTTTCCAGAGGATTGGCGGGAAAGGCTTCGGACTGTTCGTATTCCAGAATCCATCCGGGCAGGCTTAGGGGTTCCGCCGGAAAGCTCTCGATCCGGGGCGGCCCGGACTGTCCGTCTTCCCCGCCGCCGGCTATTTTTTTCCCCGCGACGGTCAATACCGCCGGAAAACCCGTGATCCCGGCGTCCCAGTCGAGGTTTGAGCCGCAGACCTTCCTCCGGGCAAAGAGCCGGTTCCCTTCCCGCAGCAGGGCCCTGGTCCCGGGGAAACAATCGCAGTTAAGCCGGGCGCTCAGGCGGACCCCCAGTTCATGTCCCCCGGGGGTTGCGGGGAACAGGATAAGGCCGGGACGCCGTTCCGCGCAGAACCTTTCCATCAGGCGGAGGCAGCCTTCGATATGCCGGATGTTCCAGTCCTCCGCGCCTTCCGCACCGGCAACGCCGCCCTCCGAAAGGCCGCAGACAACCGCCTCCGGGACCGGGGACCACGCCGGGGGCATCCCCCCGGTCAGGGAATCCGGGGAGACGCCGGGCAGCCAGACCTCAACCCTGTCCCCCTCAGCCCTTACAGGGGCAAGGAGGTCCCAAAAAAGACCGGCTGGAAAATCTGTCCGGGGGAGGACCAAAGCGATGGTCATTGCTCCACGTCCCCCAGGTATTCCGAGCGCACTTTGGCGGCGCTCTGAGCCAATGCCGCGCCGCCGGGAAGGAAGCGGCAGGTCTTGCGCCCTTCTTCCCGATGGAACCGCAGCGTTTGGAAGGAACCTGCGGCCTCTCCGGTTATTCCGGGGGCTTTTCCTCCGGAACCTGCCGCCGCCGGTTTTTCGGCTTCCCGCCGGGAGGCCGCCATCCGCTCTCCCAGGGTTACCGCCCGGAGTGCCGCTGCAGGGCCGTTTCCCAGGGTAACCAAAAGGGGCAGCCGGGCCCTCAGCCGTTCCCGGCCCGCGTTGTTTGTCCGTATCACTTCCACGCCGCCTGCGCAGGGCGCAATCTCCCCGGCCCCGGTTATCACGGGAATCCCCAGAATTTCCGCCAATAAGAGGGGGACCGCGCCGGTATCGGCCCAGCCTGCCTCGCGGCCCGCAAGGATGAGATCATACCCGGCGGAACCCAGGCGGCTTCCCAGAACAGCCGCGATACGCCGCCCCTGGAATTCGGGGAACTCCAGGGGCGGTTGGCATTGCGCCGAAACAACCCCGCTCAGATCCACAACCCGGTCAAAACCCGCGGCGAACAGGGTCTTGCAGAGCGGCGAAGGGAGGGGAGCCGCCGTAATGGCCGTACATTCCGTCTTTTCCCCCTGTTCTTCCCAGGCTGAACGGAGCCGCAGCGCCGTTTCCAGGGCGCTCTCGTCGAAACATCCGAAAATCCGCTTGACATAGCCTAAACCGGTGGAGAGGCTAAAGTCATTCCAATCCGCCTCAACCACCTGATCAAAATCCGGGACAACCTTAAAGCAAACCGCGATCTTCATTGACGCCCTTAATCGGCCAGCAAAACGCCTTTGTTCAGTATCCTGTTCGGATCCAGGGCCTCTTTAATTTTACGCAGCAGCGCATAGGAACTGCCGTGTTCCTCCGGCATCCACCGGGTGCGATACTTGCCCGATCCGTGATGATGGGCGATGCTGCCCCCCCGTTTCAGGGTTTCCTCCATGATCGCCGATATGACCTTCATGTAATCGGTCCGGGCGGATTCAGCCCCGTTTTTCACGATAAAGCCGAAGGTAAAGTAGATGTTGGTCCCCTGGATGTAACTGTGGGAGGAATGTCCCCCGATGGAAACAAGGTTCGGCATTTCCCTGGGAAGCCGTTCCCGCACGGCTTTGTAGATTTCGCCTATCCCCGACCAAGGGGCGGAGATTTCGCAGGTGTCCGCTACCACGCCGTAACGGTAATACACCGGCTCGTCCATGTGACTGCACACATCGTTCCGGATTTTCAGCCAGGATTCCACGGGCCTGGTTCCCAGATCCACGGCCCCCCGGCTTCCGGCGATTTCGGCGATCCCCTGTCCTGTGGCGGCGGCGACGGCCCCGGGACCTTCGGCAAGGAAGAGGAGCGCCGCCCGGTCCTCCGGGATGGAACCGCTGAACATACGCTGCACTTCCTCGGCGTCGTGGAGCCGCACCACCGCGGGCCGGTAGCCTGCGGTCATCACCTCCCGGATAAGGTTAAGCCCCTCGTCCATGTCCCTGACGGTCCAGGCCCGCATCCACCGGGTTTCGGGGGTGTAACGGAAGAGTTTAAGGGTAAGCTCGGTGATAAAGCCCAGCATCCCCTCGCTGCCTATAAAGAGGTGCCGGAGATCAGGCCCCACGGAACGGCGGGGGCTGTTCTTTATCCTGACAACCTCTCCGTCCGCCAGCACTGCCTCCAGGCCCATTACTAAATCTTCTATACCCCCGTAAAGGGTGGAAAACTGGCCTATGCTCCGGGTGGCCGCAAGACCGCCCAAATGGGCCAAAGGCAGGGATTGGGGGAAATGGCCGGTGGTAAAGCCCCGCTCATTCAGGTAGTTCTCCAGATATTCCAGGGGGGTCCCGCATTTGGCGGTAACCATCATGTCCCGCTCATTCAGGGCAACAATGCCGTTCATCCCGGACCCGTCCAGGATGACCCCTCCTTCCTCCGGTTCAATGCTCAGGGTAACGCTGGAACCGCCGGTACGGGGAACCGTGTCTATCCTGTTCCGGTTGAGGAAGGCCAGCGCCCTGGAAACCTCCTCCGTACTCAGGGGCTTGACCACGCAGGCAGCCTTGGGAACCCAGTCCTTGCCGTCAAAGCGTTCATACTGCCTAAAGCCGATATAATCCATCGACGCCTTTCTGATTATTTCCGGGTCGTCCTGAACCCGGTCCGGGCCAAGCAAAGCCCGTAATCCTTCGATGATCGCCTGTTTATCCATAAGGCCGCTTTTCCTTTCTGTTCATTGATCGGGACGCCACTACATCCACGCCGGTATTGCAAATATTTTTTACCACCACGTCCCCGCACCGCAGGGGAGCGTTCAACTCCACCCTGTAGAGGGCTTCCAGACACCGGCCAAGCATGGCCCTGGGTACTTCCTCCCGGCTTATCACCGGCAGCCGGGGCAGGGTTCCCCCGCGTATTGCCACCGTCGTGGTAAGCATCCGGGTCGGCTCCCGGTATTCGTGGATGCCGTGCTTCTCACCCCGGGCGCACTCGTTCCCGGTAACGGTGATTTCCCCTTCCGTCTCGGCAGCTTTAAGGCGGCAGCTGTTGGGACAAACGATGCAAACGAATTCTTTTATCATGATTTCTCCTTAAGGAACTGTTCAGAAATAACTTGACCTTTTGGGCAAGTTATTTCGTTATTGTGCAAGCAATTAGAATAAAATGCAGCGCATTTTATTCTTGAACAGTTCCTAACGTTAGGCTTTACACCCCGTCATACCGCATCTCAACCAGGAGAGGCCCCCCGGTTTCCATCTCGAAACTGAGCATCTCCGGAGGCGCGATATGGCGGCAGCGCCTTTGCAGCCGCACCCGGCCTTTCGTGGAACAAACCAGTTCCGCCGCCGCCGCGGGCTTTTTTACCCGCAGGAAAAAAGCCGTCTTCCCGGCAGGGCTTTCCCGGCGTATACGCTGGGGAACCACGAAGCTGACGTTCTCCCCCGCCTCCACCGGGTCCCAGCCGGGAGCGGAAAGCTCTCCCCGGAGAAACGCCGCCGCGCCCCGGGCGGCGGCCTCCCCGGACTGGGACACATAGTCCACCAGGTCGAACACCGCCGCCACATTCCCCGCTGCGAAGATCCCCGGCACGCTGGTCATGAAGGCCGAATCCAAAACCGGCCCCCTGGTCCGGCTGTCAAGCTCGATTCCCGCCTTGACGGACAACTCGTTCTCCGGGATCAGCCCCACCGCCAGCACTAAAAGATCGCAGGAGACTTCGGTTTCCGTCCCGGGGATAGGCTTGAGGTCCGGCCCGACCCTGACGGTGGTTACCGATTCCACCCGGTCCCGGCCCCGGACCCAGGCAACGGTATGGGAAAGGTACAGGGGAATGTCAAAGTCGTCCAGGCACTGCACGATATTCCGGGTCAAACCGCCGGGGCTGTCCATCACCTCGTACACCCCCTTAACGGTTATCCCCTCCAAAGTCATGCGCCGGGCCATGATGAGACCGATGTCCCCGGACCCCAGAATCACCGCGGTACGTCCCGGCAGACAGCCGTCCATGTTGATGTAACGCTGTACCGCCCCGGCGGTGAGCACCCCTGCGGGACGGTCCCCGTAGATCAGCACCTGGGCGGCGGTACGCTCCCGGCAACCCATAGCCAGAATGATCGCCCCGCATTCAATATCGAGAATCCCATCCTCTTTGCTGCAGGCGAATATCCGCCGTTCAGGGGTAATCTCCAGGACCATAGTTCCGGTGAGAACCTCAATATCAGAACCTTCCACCTGGTCGATGAAGACCTGGGCGTACTGGCTGCCCGAAAGCCGGCGGCCAAACCGGTGTATGCCAAACCCGTCATGGATACACTGCTGGAGTATACCCCCCAGCCCGTCGTCCCGTTCCACAAGGAGCGTTTTTTCTACGCCGAGGCGCTTCGCTTCCAGGGCCGCCGCCAGTCCCGCAGGCCCCGCGCCGATCACCGCCACGCCGGTTTGCAGTTTTTTCATAATCCTGCGGCCTCCCTGCCAGCCTGGGGCCGGGTATCCGCCGCCAGTATGTTCGTGCCTTCCCCCCTGAGGGTAACTGCCGTCAGGTCCGTCCCCATTTCACGGGCCAGCAGTTCCACTATCCGGCACTGGCAGAAGCCTCCCTGGCAGCGGCCCATCCCCGCCCGGGTCCGGCGCTTTACCGCATCTACCGACATCGGCGGTACCGGGGAACGAAGCGCCGCCAGGATCTCCCCTTCGGTAACGGTCTCGCAGCGGCAGATGATCCTGCCGTAGGCCGGGTCCCGGCGGATAAGCTCGTCCTGCTCCTCCCGGTTTAAATGGCGGAATTCCGTTTCCCGTTTCCGGAGGGGATTAAAGCCGGGATTCCGTTCCAGGGGAAACCCGTCCTTTGCCGCGGCTTCAACGAAGATACCCTCAACCATTTCGGCAATCGCCGGCGCAGCCGCCAGCCCCGGCGACTGTATGCCCCCCACGTTAATGAATCCCCGGGTAACCGGAGAAAGCTCAATGAAAAAATCCTCTTTGTAATCCGCCGGACGGATCCCGGAAAAGAACCGGATGATGCCGCCGCTGCCATTGCTGATGCCGTAATCTTCCCCCAGGGACATGGCGTATGCCAGGCCTTCCTGCGTGGAACTCAGGTCTTCCTTGTCGGGAACCTCTACTGCCGAAGGCCCCATCAGTATATTCCCTTCCAGGGTACGGCACACGCCCCCGCCTTTGGAATCGCTGTTCCTCTTCTTTTGGGCGCTTCTCCCCAGCAGCTTCATCAGGGAGTGATAGACGGGCTTGCGGTTCTTGTCCAGAATAGCGATGGTACCCTTGCGGGGGTGGATGGTGTAGCACTTGTCCCCCGCCAGGGCGGAAATTTCATCGGCGTACACCCCCGCGCAGTTGATGATGCAGGACGCCTCGATGATCCCCCGGCTGGTAACGGCCCCTTTTACCCTGCCGTCATTTGTCAGGATATCCGCAACGGTACAGTTGAACAGGAACCGTACTCCGTTCATGGCGGCGTTCTCCGCCAGGGCCGCCGCAGCCTTGTAGGGATCCACCAGCCCCATAGAGGGAAACCATATCGCCGCCGCCGGTTCTATCCCCTGTTCGGCGAATCCCGGCTCCATCCGCTTCGCCCGCTCTCCGTCAAGCACCTGGGGATTGAAAACCCCCATAGTCCGGGCGTTCTCCGCCGCCTTTTCGAGGAGGGGCTTCAGGCTGATGTCGGTAACCGCCCCCAGGATGCCGCAGCGCTGGAGTTCAAATCCCAGTTCCTGCGCCCACCGGGTGTACATCTCGTTTCCCCGGACGTTGAGTTTCGCCTTGAGGGTCCCCGGCTTTACATCGTGCCCCGGATGGATGTTGCCGTTGTTCGCCCTGGTCGCCCCGCAGGCCACGTCATCCCCCTTGTCCACGGCAAGGATGCGGAGGCGGTACTTGGAAAGTTCCCTGGCAATGGCGCAGCCGGATATGCCGGCGCCGATGATAAGCGCATCGACCGTATCAATGCGTCCCGCCTTCATCCCCATTTCCCGATACGGACCGTAATCCTTGCGGGGAACAGGCTTTCCCCGGAGGGAAAGCTCGTTTACCACGTTTCTGACTTCCGGCGGTTTAGCCGCCAGATGCCCCGCGGCGACAACCTCCTCCCAGTCAGCGCACTCGCCCCGAATCGTCAAAATACCCCGTTCATCTATAGAAAGTTCCGGCTCTAAATCCGGGAAGGCTTCTTTCAACGCAGTTCTGATTGCTTCCAGCATCCGGCGCTTTCCCTCTTAATGTACACTAATTTGTACTTATGGTAGCCCGGCTGCCGCCGGTCTGTCAAGAAAAACTTTAATAACGTGAGTTTGACGGTAAAATCAGAGAGGCGCAGGTAAAAGCCGGTTATTAGACTCCCCAACAACACCGTATCCTCCATTATTTTTGCCCTTCTCTCATGATTTTGAAAATCGTCGTTTTTTTCCGTTTGCCAAAAAATTCTCTTGACAAGAGCCCGCCATAGGTAATATAGTTTTTTATCTTTAGATAAGGGGGTAATCAAATGTATGTTAGTACAGGTTCCTTGAACAACGCCGCTTCCTGTTCATCTTTTAGAGTTGGCAATTACCCCCCCCCCCCCCCCCCCCCATCGGAAGTTTGAATTATTATTCACCCGGGATATAACCGGCTTTACAGATAAACACGAACTAACATTTTTTTCCTTGACAAACAGACCATACCTCATGTTCCGGCATCCGCCGCGCCGCCGTTTCCCCATGCCGGAATATCCATCTCTGTTAAAACAGCATTCAGCATCACCGGCAGCGCAAGGAGGGCTTAAAATGACGTAACAGAAAAAACAGAAATTGTAATTCTGATTAGCAAACGTTATTTCTCTGCGGCTATCCGGTAACAAATATCGTT
>JAISOQ010000193.1 GCA_031275515.1 Treponema sp.
AATCTGGATCATTCTGTTATCAAGATAGCCAATGGTTTTCATTCCGGGCGAAAGGAGGGGGCGCCTATAACGGATCTGGCCCTCTCTATGCTGGAAAAAATGCGGAAGAACGATGCGTTTGCCCAGGATAACCAGGAAATCCGGGTTTATAGTACCTATGTATCTGCCAGCAAATACGGCAAGCCTGTTCGGTCAACGACCATAGTGATCCTTGGGGAAAAGAAAAAGGCCATAGGGCTTCTGTGCATCAACCTGTACCTGGATTCTCCCATAAGTTCCCTGTTACAGAATTTTTCCCTTGCTGCCCCCGGGCAGTTCATAAAGGAGAATTTCACTTCTGAATCGGACGAGCTTATAGCCAAGGCTCTGGAAAAGGTAAAGTCCGATGTCGCGGCAGACGAGACGATTCCCGCTTCTCAGCGCAACAAGGAGATTGTGGTTCTCCTCTACTATCAGGGGATTTTTAAATTGAAGAACGCGGTACAGGTCATTTCCTCTGACTTGGGGATTTCAAAAAACACCGTTTACATGCATATCAGGACATTAGAAGAGAAGACAGGCCAGAAAGCAGGCTCCTGACGTGTCTTGAGGCTGTCAATTCACTTCGTTTTATACTATCATAGGCCCATGGACATCACCTTTTATTCTCTTGGCGCGGCTGAGGAAGTAACCGGATCCAGGCATGTGCTTGAAGTAGACGGACGGAGTTTCCTCATAGACTGCGGGGCTTTCCAGGGAAGCCGGGCGGAGGCGGATCGGAAGAACCGGAACTTGGGCATACCGGCAGACCGGCTCGAAAGCGTCATCCTGACTCATGGCCACTATGACCATTGCGGTCTCCTGCCTGTCCTGACCAGGCAGGGCTACAGGGGCAACATCTACGCCACTCCTGCAAGCCGGGATCTGGCGAGCCTCATCATGATGGATTCCGCCAAGATACAGGCCCGTGACGCGGAGTACCTCCGTAAGCAGGCTCACAAAAAGGGGGAAAAGTTTGACTGGCAGCCCCTGTTCAACGAAGCGGATGTGGTAAACGCATCGAACCAGATAGTAACGGTGTCCTACAACCGGCCTATTTATATCGGCGACGGCGTGAAGCTGGAATTCTTCGATGCAGGGCATATCCTGGGTTCCGCTATGGCTCTGATCTCCGTGAAGAAGGGCGGAGAGGAAGTGCGTATCCTCTGTTCCGGAGACCTGGGCAGGCCGGGGAAACCCATCATCCGGGACCCGGACACGAAGCTCCCTGGGGCGGACTATATAGTCCTGGAAAGCACTTACGGCAACAGACGCCACGATACCACTGACGACGCCATGGAAAAGCTTGCGGACATCGTAAACCGGATGGCGGCGAAGCGGGGACGCATCATCATCCCCGCCTTCGCTATTGAGCGGACCCAGGAACTGGTCTACTACTTCCATCTGCTCACCGATGCGGGGAGCATCCCGGAAATTCCCATCTATGTGGATTCCCCTATGGCCACCAACGCCACTACCATCTTTCAGGTTCATCCCGAATGTTACGACGAGGCCATTCACAATGCCTTTATCAGGCATCACAAGAACCCCTTCGGCTTCAATTCGCTGCACTTTACCACCAGCGTGATCGAGTCCAAGGCCCTGAACAACCATAAGGGGCCGCTCATCATCATTTCCGCCGACGGCATGTGCGAGGCCGGGCGTATCCAGCATCACCTGATAAACAGCATAGGAGACCCCAATACCACTATCTTGACCGTAGGCTACATGGCAAAGGATACTCTGGGCCGGCGTATACGCAGCAAAGAAAGTGAAGTAAAGATTCACGGACAGAGTTTCAAACGCCGGGCGGCTGTGGAGGAGATCAACGCCTTCAGCGCCCATGCGGATTATGCTGAGGCCGGGGATTGGCTCGGCGCTCTGGATACTTCCCGTCTCAAGCGTATCCTTCTGGTCCACGGGGAGCCCAAGGCTCAGGCATCATTCAAGCGGTATCTGGCAGAAAAGGGTTACAGTGATTCTGAAATTGTCAGGTACGGACAAACCTACGAACTATCATGATTTATTTAACGGGATTTCACGCCATTGAAGAAGCCATAAAGTCATCAGGTCCGGGGCGCAGTCCAGGGCCTTTGCTGATGGCTAAACCGGGTCCCAGGGCTAAGGAGATCGCAGCCCTGGCGGCATCCCGCAAGATACGGGTAGACCGGGTAGGTTCCTACGAGCTTGACCGCCTTGCTCCCGGTCACCGGGGCATAGCCCTGGCGGTGGATGAAGGCGGTTCCCGCCAGACAGGAACCGGCCCGGCAGCGGACCTGGAAGCGTTCATCGCCGGCCTTGGGGACCAAAAGAACGTGCTTGCGGCGATTCTGGACGAGATCACCGATCCCCACAATTACGGCGCCATACTCCGGTCCTGCGATCAGTTTGGGGTGGATCTGGTGATCACCCGGAACCGGAGAACCGCCAAACATGCCGAAATCATCGCCCAAACTTCCGCCGGCGCCGTATCCTGGGTACCTGCCGCGGAAGCGGCAAACCTGCCCCGGGCCGTGCAGGACCTGAAAAACGCGGGATTCTGGATCTACGGTGCGGACATGGAAGGCGAGGCGGTGTACAGCCGGGACCTTAGGGGACGGATCGCCCTTATCCTGGGCGGAGAGGGGTCAGGTATTTCCCGGCTTCTCAAGGAATCTTGCGATGGTCTGATAGGCATACCCGCCCAGGGCAGAATAGATTCCCTTAATGTGTCGGTGGCCGCGGGGATACTCTTTTACGAGGTCATGCGGCAGCGGCGGCAGGGTTAGGCCCATCTTTTTTGCCGCCTTCCGGTTCAATCCGGCTTAGGGCCAAAGATCGCATCTTCGGCGGCCCGCCATAGGCCGTCCTCCAGGGCATCCGGGGGGATCAGCGTCGAGGGGTTCACAATAGCCATAGTGAGGCCCGCTTCCCCAGCCCATTTGAGGAAGACTGTATGCAGGGCTTCCCGGAATGCGTTGTCGTCCTGATAAGCGGTTGAAAGGTTCGGGATATTCCCCAAAATGTTGACTCCAGGGCAGTTCTCCCTGATCCAGGCGCAGAGGCGGATAAAATCAGCGGCGCAGTGTTCCGCCACGGGAAGCACGACAGGATCGAAAACAATGTCTTCCGGGGGAAAGCCGCCGCCGCCGGTTAGGAGCGCATAAGAATATCCTGCCCTGGCTATTTTCCGGGAGTAATAATCGGCCCGGCCCGGTTCGTCGTCAAGGGTTACTGCCACAGCCGCGCCGCAGCGCCGGGCTTGCCGGGCCTTGCGCAGGAATTCGGCCTCTCCCTCCCTAAGGCTGATAGCATAGGCCAGCCCCTTCCCCGGCAGGCGCTTGAGGGCGGCTTCGACGGTTTCCCAGTCGGAACTTTCAACCATCACAGGAGCTTGGGCGAAATCGGGGTAACAAAGCCCCAGATTGAGGAAGCGGGTTATGGCGCGTTTCGTATCCGGCAAAGCGCCGTCCACACAGACATTGATCATGGCCGCGCCGTCTTCCAGCATGTCCTGAGCCAGGGATACCGCTTCATCGTAGTTTTCTTCATTAATAAACGTGAGGAACTCTTGATTTTTGGCCGCATTGGTCCGCTCCCCGATAAGGGTGACGGTTCCCGGCGGCTGTCTGAAGGGAGCGGCGGCGGAGACGGCCTTGGGGAGCTTTCTGGGGGGAAAGCCCCGGACTTTTTCGGCGATAGCGGCGATGTGGGAGGGAGTAGAACCGCAGCAGCCTCCCAGGATGTTTACCAGACCCTGCTGCATATACCGTTCCAGATGGACAGCCATAGTTTCAGGGGTCTCGCCGTATTCCCCCAATTGGTTAGGCAGGCCGGCGTTGGGATAGGCGCTTACGAGGCAGGGGGCAAGGCCGGCCAGTTTACGGATGTGCGGTTCCAGCTTGTCAGCCCCAAAGGAACAATTAAGCCCTATGGCCCAGGGGTTCCCATGGAGTACCGCGGCGCAGAAATCCGCTATGGACTGCCCCGAAAGAATATGCCCCGAATCGTTGGCAATGGTGGCGGAGACTATGATGGGGATAGGGGCCTGCCGTTCCTCCCGGAGGCGGTCTGCGGCATAGATGGCGGCTTTGGCGTTGATAATGTCGAAAACCGTTTCGATGAGAAGGATATCCGCGCCGCCGTCCAGAAGTCCCCGGGCGTTGTCATAGTAGGCCGCCGCAAGCTCGTCAAAGGTAATGCCCCGTTTGCTTAGATCCTTCATGTCCGCAGGAATACCCGCGCTTTTTGCGGTTGGCCCCATACTCCCTGCCACAAACCGGGGCTTATCCCCGGTGGAGAAGGCGTCCGCCGCTTTCCGCGCTATGCCTGCGGCAGCGGCGCTTATCTCGTAAGCCCTATCTGCAAGGCCGTACTCCGCCAGGGACACGGCGGTGGCGTTAAAACTACAGGTTTCGATAATATCAGCCCCGGCTTCAAGGTAGGAACGGTGAATAGACTCAATTACATCGGGTTTGGTCAGGCAGAGGACATCGTTACACCCCAAAAGGCTGGTCCCGTGGGAAGCGAAGCGGCCGCCCCGGAAATCCGTTTCCGTCAATTTAAAACCCTGGATCATGGTTCCCATGGCGCCGTCAAGCAGAAGAATGCGGTTTTTCGCTATTTCATCAAGTATTTTCCCAGTATTCATAGGAGGATTATATCAGGATGAATGTTTTCTTGCAAATATCGAAATACCGGGAAACTTCCGCCGGCCACAGATTAACACGGATTTTCATGGGATTAGACCGGGTATGGTAACAAAGATTCACCTTGATTCGAGAAAACCGGCAGGTTTTTTAATAACGAGATTGCGGCAAAGAGAAAAAAGTCTGGTGGACTTTAGTCCAGATGCGTTTACTTAAAAGGGGAGGTCTGACCCTCACGAGGTCTGACCCTCACGAGGTCTGACCCTACAGAGGAGGTCTGACCCCACAAAGGAGGTCTGACCCTACAGAGGAGGTCTGACCCTAACAGATCTCCAACGGAGGTCACCCTCCAACGTAACCCTACCTGGACCTTTCTGCGAATTCAACAGTAACTGCCTTTGCCGCAGGGTGGGGGTGGACAAAAAGGCGGTAATACAATCGTACAAAAATGAACAACCGCAGGGCAAGCCCTGCGGTATCGACAAAAATTTTCGTTGTTTGATTGGTGTTACTTATTCAGCATTACCAAAATATGCAGATTACTCCCAATACCAAGATGCCGT
>JAISOQ010000205.1 GCA_031275515.1 Treponema sp.
GCCGTATACAAACCCAAACCAAGGCTCAAGGTTCTGCGGGAAGATTTCAAGGCCCAGAACTTCGCGGTTAAGGGCCTTAAAGCGAACGGGATAAGGCTTTCCAACAAGGAAATCCTCAAAGTTGAGTTAAAAGCGAAGTAACCGGGCTTGTCCCAAAACCAGGTTAGTTTTGGAACAGCCTCAACTATTAGATCGATTGGACTAAAGGCATGGACAAACAGCCACGAACTTGTGGTTCGACAGCTTCTTCCGTTCGTGATGTTTCGTTTTCTTTGGCGTGAAATTCCAACATACAGCCATCGCAAACGCACAGCGTTTGCGCGCGCAAGGGATAGGAGGGGCCCGAAGGGGCCACGGCGCTGCGCGCCGGGGCCGGAGCCGACAGGCGGAGCCCCGGATAGCCCGGTCCCCGGCGAAGCCGGGGATGCGCCCAAAAAACGCGGTTTTAATCGTGCCGGGAACACCGGGAGTCTGTTGCACGGCCCCGGGCCGGCGGACCAAGCAGGCGGAAGACAGGCCAATGGATATTCCGTAAGACGCGGCGGCTGTTTTTGTATTTGAGGCTTTTCCAAACCCGGTTTAAAGCCAGGGTTTAACTTTTTCCAGGGCTTCCCGCATCTTGCTTTTTTCTTCATCACCGAGGGGCATAAAGGGCCTGCGGCAGGGTCCCAGGTCGATTCCCAAAAGGCTCATGCAGTATTTGGTTCCGGGGAACACCCCTGCCTCTGTAACCGCTTCGACGAAATCATTGACATAACCCTGCAGTTCCTGGGCTTTGCAAATATTGCCCTGCCGGAACGCTTCCCGAATCTTTTTAAACAATTTTGGGAAGATATTCGTCGTGGTACCGATGACGGCATCGGCCCCTGCCGCAAGGCCGTAGAACCAAATCTCATCATGGCCGTTAAAAATGATCTTATCAGGAAAAGTCTGGCGCAGCCTTTCCATGTCGTAGAGATTCATGGAAGTATGCTTGATGCCTATGATCCGGGGGTTCCGTAAAAAACCGTTTTTTTTGGAAAAGGAAATTCCCGTAAACTGGGGGATGTTGTACACAATGACGCCAATATCCACGGAGTCTGCCACATCCGTATAATACCGCTCGATCTCGGCGGTGGAATAATGATAATAGATAGGGGGAATCAGGGAGACCGCCGCGGCGCCGCAGTCTTTTGCGTGTACCGAAAGCTCAACGGCGGTGCGGGTACTCAGGGCGCCGGTGTGAACAATAAAGGGAGCCTGGCTTCCCGCTTCGTCAGCCACGGTCTCGAGAATTTTCTTCCGTTCACCCGGTTCCAAAAGCAGACCCTCGCCGGAAGAACCGCAGCAATAAAAACCCTCCACGCCGTGTTCCAGTTGATAGCGGATAAGGGCGCGGAGTTTTTCCAAGTCCGGCGCCCCTCCGGCGTCAAAGGGGGTAAAGAGGGCCGAGTAAATCCCGTTTCTGTTGAGGGCTACCATGCTGTCCATCCTCCGTCCATGATCAAATTGGAACCGGTCATATACGCGGAAGCGCCGGAGGCCAGGAAGATCATGGCCCCGTTAAATTCATCGGCATTGGCCATCCTGCCCATGGGCATACGGGCGCAGTAGTTTTTCTGGAATTCCGCGTCCTGGGTTTCGCGCCATACTCCCGAGGGAGTAAAGGCGTTGACCCGGATTCCTTTTTTGGCCCAGTAGGTGGCGCAGTACCGGGTGAGGTTGTATATCCCCGATTTGGCCGCGCTGTACGCCACCGGCTTGATAAAGGGTATGCCGGTTTTTTCTTGTTTGTAGGCATAAATATCCTGGACCGGGCTTACCATGCCGTAAATCGAGCCGATGTTGATTATCGAGCCGCCCTTTCCCGCCTCCGCCATTCGGGAGCCCGCCGCCTGGATCATGAGGAACGTCCCGATCAGGTTGGTGTCCACCACTTCCCGGAACACCTCCTCGGGGAAATTTTCAAAGGGGCCTGAAACCTCAGGGGGCGCGCTGGGCTGGGTATCGATTCCCGCGTTGTTGATGAGCACATCCGGCGCCCCCCAGGAGGACGCCAGCGCGTCCAGGGCATTGTTTATCGACGTTTTGTCGCAGATATTCACCTGATAGAGGCCGAGGGAAGGGCTCCCGGCAATTTCCGTTCCCAGGGCTTTTTCCGCCTTCGCCCTGCCGGCGCTTCGGGAAAAAACCGCCACCCTGGCCCCCCGTTTGTGGAATTCCTTCACAAACTCAGCCCCTATCTGGCCCAGGCCGCCGGTGATGATTACGATTTTATCTGAAACATCAAACAACGTATCTTTCACTATCCACCTCACTTTGCGATCAAACGGTATGGCAGCCAGGTAACAACCTCGGGCACGTAGGTAATCAAAAAGAGCACTATGATCAGGGGGACAAGGAAAGGCAGTATGGATCGGTAGAGC
Organism: Treponema sp.; assembly: GCA_031275515.1. Taxonomy (GTDB): domain Bacteria; phylum Spirochaetota; class Spirochaetia; order Treponematales; family Breznakiellaceae; genus JAIRLK01. Next base: position 2,406 of record JAISOQ010000205.1, read on the forward strand.
TTGTTCAATTCCAGTTTCGCCACATCCCCCACAATAAAGAGACAGACCCCGAAAGGAGGGGTTACCTGCCCTATCATCAGGTTAAGCACAATCAACACGCCGAAATGTACCATATCCAAGCCAAGGCCCTTTGCGATGGGAATAAGCACCGGAAGCATCAGGGTAAGGATGGCGCCGGGCTCCATGAACATGCCCAAAACCAGCAGCAGCGCATTGATCACCAAAAGGCAGATGTTGGGATTGGCACTGATCCCCAGGATAAATTCGGCGATCCGGGCGGAAACCCCCTCCCTGATAAGCACATAGGAAAAAAGGGTTGAGGATCCGATGATAAAGAGGGTGTTCGCGGAGGTGAGGGCGCTCTCAAGGAGGCACTTTTTGAAAGACTGCCAATTCATGCTGCGGTAAACCACGATGGCGATAAGCAGGGCGTAACCCACGGCAACGCTGGAAGCCTCTGTGGGGGTAAACCAGCCCAGGGTAAAACCGCTGAGAATAATGAGGGGGGTAATTATCGAAAGGATGGACGCGAAAAACTGTTTTATCAGGGCCAGAATATGAAAACTGGTCCGGGGATACCCGCGCCTCAGCGCCATGATGAATACGAGGACCATAAGGGCCAGTCCCATGACGAGGCCGGGGACAACCCCGCCCATAAAAAGCTGGGACACGCTGACACCGGCAATGGAACCGTAAATGATGAGGGGTATGGAGGGCGGAAAAACCGGACCTATCACCGAAGAAGCGGCGGTAACCCCGGCGGAGAATTCCTTGTCATAGCCGTTGGTGGTCATGGCCTCCATTTCAATGGTCCCCAGGCCCCCCGCATCGGCGGCGGCGCTGCCTGACATACCGGCGAAAATAACGCTGGCCACCACATTGGCGTGCCCCAGTCCGCCGGGGATCCAGCCGACCAATTCTTTGGCAAAGTTAAAGATCTTCTCGGTGATCTTTCCGGCGTTCATCAGATTCCCCGCCAGCACGAAAAGGGGAATGGCGATAAGGAGGAAAGAGTCAATCCCGGAAACCATTTTCTGCCCGATGACCATCAGGGGGTAGTCCAGCCAGAGGCATCCGACCACGGCGCCGGCGCCTATGGAAATGCTAATCGGTACTCCAATCAAAAGAAGCATGATAAAAACAACAAAGAAAGCGGTCATTGCCCTTCGCCCTCCTGCGCCGGAACTCCCTTGAGGGGGGAGCGGAATTTTTCAATGATACTGTACGCCGATTTAAGCGCCATAAACCCGCCGCAGAGGGCCAGGGGAAGGTAATGCCAGACCTTGGAAAATTTCGGCATGGAAGAAAAATACTCGGTACTCACAAAGGGGAAAAGCCCGGCAAAAGCGACAACCATGATAAGTCCCAGGCAGAGGGAAACGATCCGGTTGACATACCAGAGGATAGTTTTTCCCTTCCCCTTTATCATGGCGGAAAAAGTATCCAGGGTAATGAGCCGGTCCTTGTCATAAAGAACCGCAACGCCAAGAAAGGCCATCCACATAAAGAAGAACCCCGCCAATTCGGTCATGCCCCGGAAGGATTTATTAAGAAAATTTCTGATAAAAATTTCATTAAGCATGAGCAGAACAATGCCGGCCACAAGGCAAACCAACAGGACCTGGGCGGCCTTGCTTATGCCGTCCAGAATTCCCTTGAATATCTTCATTCTGACCCCCAAAAAGAAGGCTGTCCAAGAAGCCGGCTGCTTTTCGGACAGCCCCCGCATCCGTCAAAATTTACTTTGCGAGAATCCGATCGATGATCGACTGATTGTACCAGCTCTCGTTGGCGTATTTTTTATAGTAATTATTTCCCCCCAGTTTGTTTTTAAAACTTTGAATGTCCGGAGCATTATCAAACTGGACACCCGCCTTCTTTAAGGTTTCCGTGGCGCTTACGTTGTCTTCTTCGATGGTGTCGAAAGAATATTTTGCCGCGATAACCGCGTTGTCCTTAAGGATTTTCTGCTGTTCCGGGGTGAGCTTATTCCACATATTGGCATTGGCCGCCATGGTACAGCCCATCCACATATAGTTGATAAAGCTGTAGTATTTAATATCATCGTAAGTAGCGTTGGCGACCAGATGATAGGTAGCGTTATCCTGGGCTTCGGCGGTCCCGTTTGCCAGGGCTATGGCCAGTTCGTTGAGGGCCAGGGCGACCGGCGTAGCGTCCAGGGCGCCCCACACATCCAGATACATTTTGCTTGTAGGAACCCGGATCTTGAGACCCCTGACATCATCCACCGTATGAACCGGTTTTCTGGTCGTGGCGATATGCCGCATTCCGTTATCCCCTTCCGAGAGGTACACCAGGCCCACCTTGGGAAGATCGCTGAAAATCTGTTCCCCGATGCTGCTGTTTACTACCTCGTAAGCCTGCTTCGCGTCCCTGAAAAGGAAGGGCAGATCCAAAATGCTGGCCTTGTCGTAAAAGCTGGTAAAGCCTGATGTTCCGGCAAATATGATGTCGATAGTCCCCATCCGTGTGGATTGAAGGGCTTCGGCGTCGTTTCCCAATTCCCCTGAATGATGGGCGGTAAGCAGGATCTTTCCGCCGGAAGCCGCTTCCACCAGTTCCTTGTATTTAAGGATGGTTTTGGTAGGCACAGAGGTAGCATTCCCCGGCGAATAGATCGTCAGGGTAATCGGCTTGGAATCCCCGGCAGCGGCCTTTGAATCCGCGCCGCCCCCGGCGAAAATAAGACCGGGAATTATCAGGACCAGGGCGGTAATCATCGTGATTTTCTTCATCTTTAATCTCCTCCAATATTGTATGATGCCATATTGTCAGACAATCAGGCACCGGTATACCTTACCACGCTCCGGGAGAGTTGTCAACAAAAATCTTCAAATATTTTTATAAAATTTTACCGGCCGTTTAGGACTTTTTTCATATCCTTCATGACCATATCAAGGTGGGATTTCATGGCCGAGGATGCCGCCTGGGGGTCCTTTTTTTCTATGCCGGCAAGAATTTTGCTGTGTTCCCGGACGGTGTTTTGGGAGCTGTCTTTTACCGATATGGAACGAACCCGGTATTCCTTGAGTTTTGAATTCAACAGATCGCTGATGCTGCTGAGAAGGGAATTATGGGCCATGGTCATTATCTGGGTATGAAATTTTTCGTCCAAAGCGGCCAGGGCGGATACGTTGTTTTCTTCCGCGGCGGCGACAAAATCTTCGTGTATCTTTTGCAGCGCCTTACATTCCGCGGCGGTTCCCCTTTCAACGGCCATGCGGGCCGCCAGGGGTTCCAGGGCTTCCCGGATTTCGGTAAAGTCCCGAAGGTTCGGGCTGGCGGTGATGAACCAGCGCCGTACCGTATGGTAATCATGGCTCTGGTTGTCCCTGACAAAAGCCCCCCGGCCGGGCTGAAGCTCCACGTAGCCTTCGGCCTGAAGCTGGCGCAGGGCCTCCCGGATGGAGGAACGGCTTACCTTGAGCAGCTCGCAGAGCTTCCCCTCGGTCGGCAGC
>JAISOQ010000209.1 GCA_031275515.1 Treponema sp.
CCCCCCCCCCCCCACCCCCCCCCCCCCCCCCCCCCCCCCCCCCCCCCCCCCCCCCCCCCCCCCCCCCCCCCCCCCCCCCCCCCCCCCCCCCAGACAAAATCGGCAATAATTTGTTCATAAAAAGGGCCTCCTTGTGAATGGGCCGGGAGTTTGCTCTGCAAAGCCCCGGATAATGTGCTATGCACTGTACATAACAGTGGAGCCATTCTATCACGGAGCGGGGAAGTATGAAAAGAACGGGATAATCCGGCGTTCATGCTCTGTCCACGCCCGGCGGACGCCCGATGTCCCGCCTTTTGAGGTCTGACCCTCGTTTGTTTTAAATTCCGCCGGACCAAGGCCCGCAATTAGGCGAATTACCGTTAATGTATCCGGATAATCCGCGGACTTTGGATTCCATCGAACTCACATTAAATTACGGCAAGACTAACCGGCTTGACCCTATGGCCTTTCTATGCTACGTTAAATGACCAATTCTATTTCTCAAATTGAAAGGACGTTATATGAAGTCATTTATGCTTTCCATGTTGATGGCAGCTCCTCAAGGGGGGAGCGAAGCCGGTTCCGCTTCTTTTATTACAACCTTGATTCCCTTTGCTTTGATTATCGGTATTTTCTATTTTCTGATCATCCGTCCTCAGAACAAAAAGCAGAAAGAAACTCAGCGCATGTTGAGCGCCTTGAAAAAAGGGGACAAGGTGGTCACCATAGGCGGTATTCACGGGGTTATTCAGAGCGTAAAGGAAGGCTCGGTTATCGTTAGGGTTGACGAGAATACGAAGATGGAGTTCAGCCGCAGCGCCATATCCAATGTAGTCGCCGAAGGAAAGGGCGAAAAAATCGAAGAGAAGAAGGCTGAAACCGGCGGGCAGGAAGAAAAAAACGGGGAAAAGGCTGAAAAGTCTGATAAATGAATTAATCGGAGCATGAAATGAGCAAGCGGTATCGATTGGCTGTTATCCTGGTGATAATAGCGGTGTGTTTCGTTTTTTTGTACCCTACCATACGCTGGTATTTCATGGTACCGAAAGAAGATCAGGCCATAGCCTTAGGGTCCCGGGAACAGATAAAGGATTATGCCTCCCGGACGGCTATGCTGGGCCTGGGGCAGCTCATTGACGCTGCCCGGACCGGCGGGGATGTGCCGGAAGGCGTCTCGTTTCTAATCGCCAGGGCGAAGAAGATAACCCGGGACGCCAAACTGCCTGCTCCGCAAAAATGGGATGCCGCGGCAACGCTTTCCGTCTTCTTTAGCCGGGAAGAAGCCCTGGAAGCCATTGAAAGCAAGTACCGGGACGATATTTTCGCCCTGAAAAACCTTCAGAAGAACGCGGTCCAGCTGGGCCTTGATCTTTCCGGGGGCTTGAGCATAGTCCTCCGGGCGGATACGAGTTCTCTCCAGGAACGGCTGGGCCGGCCCCTCACCGATCAGGATCGGGAAGATGGGATAAACAGCGCCCTGGAGGTGCTGAACAACCGGATAGACCGGTTTGGCCTTACCGAGCCGGTCATCCGCCGCCAGGGGGCGGATCAGATCTACGTGGAAATCCCCGGCGCCGCCGACCCGGAACGGATCAATTCCATCATCATGGGCAGGGGAAGCCTGGCCTTCCACATGGTAGATCAGGAAGCGGCGGACGCATTCAACCAGTATTACAGGGCCAATCCCACCACTACCTTTGACAGCGCCGGGAACCTCGTCAATCCCACGATAGTACCTTCGGATGTGGTAATCCGGGGGGTCTACGTCAAAGACCGGTACGGTCTTGATGAGAGGACAGGGTATACCGCCATCAAGAAAGAAGTGGGCCTTGACGGCACCCATATTAAGAGCGCCGTAGTGGAACGGAACAACCTGGACGGACGTCCGGAAGTTACCTTTATGCTGGATTCCGAAGGGGGAGAAATCTTCTACCAGCTTACTTCCGCTAATGTGGGTAAGCCCCTGGCCATAGTTCTGGACGACCGGGTTAAATCCCAGGCTGCCATACAGAGCGCCATTCGGGATGCGGTGCGCCTTACCGGTTTTGGCCAGGAAGAGGCGAACAATATCGCCGTGACCCTCAGAACCGCAGCCTTGCCGGTGGAACTGGAAGTCGCAAACCAGCAGTCTATTGGCGCCTCCCTGGGGGAGGACACCATCAGGCAGGGGCTTTACGCCCTTATGGGCGGCCTTGCGGTGGTCATGATCTTCATGCTGGTCTTCTATAAAGGCGCGGGGGTCAACGCCGTGATTGCCCAAATCCTGAACATCTACTTCATGGGCAGCATTCTTTCGGCCTTCAACTTTACCCTGACACTGCCGAGCATTGCCGGGTTCATCCTGACTATAGGTATGGCGGTGGACGCCAACGTCATCATTTTTGAACGGATGAAGGAAGAACTGCGCCTGGGTAAGAGCCGCAAAGCGGTGGTTGACGCGGGATTCGACAAGGCCTTCTGGGCCATCATGGACTCCAATATTACCACCTTTATCGCCGCCCTCTTCCTCTCCCAATTAGGTTCGGGCCCCATTCAGGGGTTTGCGGTGAGCCTTGCCATCGGCGTGTTCTCCTCCGTGTTTACGGCCCTTTTTGTTTCCCGGCTTATTTTTGACTTCGGCACTGATGTGATGAGAAGCAAGGGCCTTTCCATCAGCTGGGTGTCTCAGCGGCCTATACGTGAAGCTCCAAGAGGTGCGAAATGAAACGAAACATCCGGTTCTCAGCCTTATTTCTGCCTGCCTCCATCCTGTCGGTCCTCCTGATCGCGGGGGGAATTGCCGGGTATTTCGCCAAGGGAGGCTTTAACCTGGGCGTCGATTTCCAGGCCGGCCTTATCCAGGAAGTCCAGTTTGCGCCTTCGGCTTTCAGCTTAACCTGGTCCGGCCAGGGGAACGCTTCGGTTTCCTTTGACCGGGGCAATATGTACCTCGTAATTTCCGGGGCGGGTATTGAGGGGGTCACCCATACCTTTCCCTACGCCCAGTACCCCGGCATACGAAACCTGACCGGTGCGATTGCCGCAGTGGAAGGCATCGGGGTTACTACAATGGCCTCCGGGGACGCCCAGTCCGTCTGGCTCGTTCAGAGTACCCAGGGCAATCCCCTCCTCGGGACGGACCCCTATATAGTTCACTACCTCCCGGCGGGCAGCCCGGAAATCCCCATTGAGGATGTACGCATCAGCCTTCAATCTTTGGGGACCGTTTCCGTCCAGGTGCTGGGGGAAAAGGCGGAGCGGCGTTTCATGATCCGTATGGAAGACAGCGAGATTGAAGGAGAGGGTATCCCCGCCGAACGCATCATTTCCACCCTGGAACGGACTTTCGGCAATGGCGGCGTGGCGGTAACCCGGTCCGATTATGTGGGTTCCCGGTTTTCCAAGCAGTTGACCGATCAGGTGGGGATCCTCATGACTTTAACCCTCCTCCTCATTCTGATCTACGCCTCAATCCGGTTTAAGCCCCAGTTCGCCATAGGGGCGGTTCTGGCTATAGCCCACGACGCCCTCATCATGGTGACCTTTATCACCTGGACCCGTATGGAATTCAACACCACTACCATAGCGGCCATCCTGACCATTCTGGGGTATTCGATCAACGATACCATCGTCATCTTTGACCGGATCCGGGAAACCCGCCGTATATACCCGGACGACTCTTTCGTGAACATCCTGAACCGCGCTCTTACGGAAACCCTGAGCCGGACCATCATCACCACGGTGACTACCATGCTTGCGGTCCTGTCCCTTTTCATCTTCACGACAGGTTCTATGAAGGACTTCGCCCTGTGTCTGATAGTAGGCATGATTTCCGGCGTGTATTCCACTATTTTCATCGCTTCGGGCATGGTGTACTTTTGGGACAAGACGGCTAAAAAACGGGCCGCCAAAAAGCGTTTTCCGGCGGCGGCGGTTGTAAAAGCTTAGGGGTATCCTCCAGGCCGGCTCATGGAAGTGATAAAGGCCCGCACGCTCGGGTATTGCATGGGGGTACGCAGGGCGGTGGAATTGGCATACCGCCGGTTGGCCGTCCCCTCCTGCCGGGTGTATACCATCGGCCCGCTGATCCATAACCCCCAGGTTCTGGAAGACCTGGAGAAGCGGGGCGTAGAGGTTCTGGATGAAGCCTGTCTGCCCCGGGATCTTTCCGGGGCGGTGGTTATCATCCGGGCCCACGGGATTAGTCCTGATCTGGAAGCGGAGCTGGTTTCCCGGGGAGGACGTATCGTGGACGCTACCTGCCCCAAGGTCAAGGCCAGCCAGATGAAGGCTCTGGCCCTTGCCGGGGCGGGACGCCGGGTCTTCCTTGCCGGGGAAGCCCGTCACGGGGAGATCGCCGGCATACGGGGGTATGTTCCCGATTGCATTGTAGTGGCGGACCCGGACGAGGCGGCGGTTGCTGCCGAAGGGCTCGCCCGGAAAAATCCCGGCGCGGGGACTGCCCTCATAGGCCAGACCACTATTTCTCCCGATGAGTACGCCGCCATAGGGGAGGCGATAAGGTTTTTCTTCCCCAGCATCGAGGTCATCGACACCATCTGCGGCGCCACCCGGGACAGGCAGGACGCCCTTAGGGAACTGTGCGGCAAGGTTGACGGGGTGATCGTTGCCGGAGGCAGGGAATCCGCCAATACCCGCCGGCTTTTTACCATTGCCGAAGCTTCCGGCAAACCGGCGTGGCTCGTGGAGAACGCCGGGGAGGTTCCCCCGGAAATTGCGTCATACCCCAGGGCGGGCCTCAGCGCCGGCGCTTCCACCCCTGATGAGGTTATCCGCAGCATTGAGGCGAAGATACTGACCTTTTCAAACCTTA
>JAISOQ010000105.1 GCA_031275515.1 Treponema sp.
GAATTCTTGGCGCTGTTTGAGAAGGATTATATTCGTTTTTCCCTTGAAGCAGCCCTGTATCCCTTGAATAATCCCTTTGTAGTTGGAATTACCTATGGACATCAGTTTGACTTGAGCAACAAGAAGTGAACCCCTGCGGCAGGTAACGCCCTTCTTCAGGCTGATGTTACCGGTAACTAAACGCCTTTTAGACAAGGAAACGATACCGAAGAAAAAAAGTTATTTCTTGAGGCTTTCCCAAAACCGTGCGCGTTAGAATACAGTCAATTAGTTTTGGGACAGGCTCTATAGTCAAGTAGTTTTATGGGGCATGGTTTTTATTTTATTCGCAAAATACGCGGAAGCCAGGCACAGTACCACCGTAACCCCAAAGAGCAGGGTACAGAGGGCATTGGTCTTGGGCGTAATGCCGGTTTTAAGCTGGGAGTAGATTTTAATGGGAAGGGTGTTGGTATTCGGCCCGGTAACAAAGACGCTGACAATCACATCGTCAAAGCTCATGGCAAAGGAGAGGAGCATACCCGAAATCACCGCCGGAGAAATAATGGGCAGGGTGATGTCGAAAAAAGCCCGCAATTCCCCCGCTCCAAGGTCTCTGGCGGCTTCCACATAGCTTTTATCCATCCCGGCAAGGCGTCCCTTTACCAGAAGGTACACGTAGGGAATACAGAAGGAGGTATGGGCGAGGACCAGGGTAAACATACCTAAAGGGAGGGCCAAAAGGGAAAAGAAAGCCAGAAACACCATGCCCAGGATGATCTCCGGGGTCATGATGGGCAGGATAGACAGGTACTCCATGATCCGGCCCCCAGGCGGATGGAAACGGGACATCCCGACGGCTCCCAGCGCGCCGATGACAGCTGCGGAAAAGCTGCTCAAAACCCCCAGGATCACGCTGTTTCTGAGGGCAGTGAACATGGCCCGGTCCCGGAAAAGTTCGGCGTACCACCGGAAGGTAAAACCCCGCCATAACGAAGTAACGCGGCTGCCGTTAAACGAATAGACGATCACCAGGAGGATGGGGATGTACATCAAAACTAGGATCGCCGCCAGGTACATTTTTTGCGCCAGGGCATGGCGCACCGATCCCTGTATACTGCTCATACTAAACCTTCCAGGTAGTTTCCCCCGCCAAGCCGCCGGGAAAACCGGCGGTAGAGCCAGATGAAGACGGTGGTCATCCCCATAAGGACCATGCCCAGAGCCGCGGCAAAGGGCCAGTCGTGGGCTTTCATCAACTGCTCCTGGATTAGGCTGCCCATCAGAACTACCTTGTTCCCTCCCAGGATGTCGGCGATAAAGTAGAGACCCATAGAAGGAATGAAGGTAAGGACCACCCCGGAAAACAGGCCCGGCATAGTCAAGGGAAAGATTATGGTATAGAAGGCCGCAAACGGCGAGGCCCCAAGGTCGCGGGCGGCTTCCACGAGTTCCCAATTCAGCTTTTCCGCGCTGGCGTAAACCGCATAAATCATAAAGGGGACCAAGGCGTAGATCATGCCCGTGACCACCGCAGGGTACGTGTAGAGCAGCCGCAGCGGTTCTTTTGTCAGGCCCAGGGCCATGAGCGCGGTGTCCAGTATGCCGTTGGCCCGAAAAAAGATGATCCAGCCGTAAAGCCGCATAAGAGAACTGGTCCAGAAGGGAATGATGAGGAGTATCATGATCCTGCCCCGCCACGCCGGTTTTAGACGGGCCATAAAATACCCGAAAGGATACCCCGCAAGGACCGTTACGGCGGTAGTGGTCAGGGCAAGCCGCAGGGATTGGCCTAAGGTTTCCAGGTATACCGGTTCGGCTATGCGGAAATAGTTCCTTAGGGTAAAGCCCGCAGCCACTCCCCAGGCCCCTTCCCGGCGCATAAAACTCAAGACAGCCATGTAGATTATGGGTCCCAGAATAAAGGCCAGGGTGAAGATGTACATGGGAAGGACTTCCAGGAATGAAGATCGGTGGATACGGAAAAATACCGAAGCCTTCATAGGGGACTCTCCGGGGAAAGGGCGGGAGGAACGTCAACCAGCACCGCCTGGGAAGGGGCGCTCCAGGTGACGGTAACATGCTGCCCAATTTGCAGGGGGGAATCTATCCCAAGACGGCTCGCGGTAATCTCCCCGCCGCCCAGGAGCCGGGCGGTAATACGGAGCTGCCCGCCGGCAAAAATCTTCTCGCTTACCTGGGCCCTAAGACAGAGAGGGGCCGTTTCGCGGCCAGCAGGTTCAAAGTTCACATACTCGGAACGGACCGCCACGGTTACGAATTCCCCCGGAACAGGGATGGCGGGGGCCCGGCACTCCAGGCAGGCCTGGCCGGCGGAAGTCTCAAAAATCAGGAGTTTCATCCCGTCTCCGGCGTTTCCCAGAGAGACAGCCCTGCCCCGGAGTATGTTCGCGTTCCCCACAAATTGGGCGACAAAACTCGTCCGGGGGCGGTCGTATATGTCCGCGGCGGAGCCTATCTGCTCAAAGATACCGTCCCGCATCACTGCGATACGGTCGGACATGGTTAGGGCCTCTTCCTGATCGTGGGTTATGTATATAAAGGTAATTCCAAGCCTTTTTTGCAGGCGTTTCAATTCGGTCTGCATCTGCCGCCGCAGTTGAAGGTCCAGGGCGCTCAGAGGTTCGTCCAGAAGCAGCACCCTGGGCCGGGTAACCAGAGATCTGACCACCGCTATCCGCTGGCGCTGTCCCACGGATAGCTGACTGGGCATACGCCGTTCGTAACCGGAAAGGCGAACCATGTCCAGGGCTTCGGCAACCGCGGCTTTGACGCCTGGTTTGCTCCGGCCTTTCAGCCTCAGACCGTAGCCTATGTTGGCTTCCACGTTCATGTGGGGGAATAAGGCGTAATTCTGGAACACCATGTTGACATCCCGCTTGTCCGGTTCAAGGCCCGTAACATCCTTCCCGTCCAGAAACACCCTGCCGGAATCGGCGGCCTCAAGCCCGGAGATGATTCTAAGGGTTGTGGTCTTTCCACAGCCGGAGGCCCCCAACAAAGTGATAAATTCCCCCACATTTACGGACAGCTCAAGGCCCCGCAACACCTGGACATCGCCAAATTTCTTGCAGATCTTTTCCAGCCGCAATACTTCCTGTCCGCTCCCGGTTGAGCTATCCATAACCTCTTCTCCGCCTATTTATCAAAAACTGATAAACAATGAAAATTTAGTATGTTTTATTTGCAATGTCTAGAAGCCGTTGGAACCAGAGGCTATACCTGCCGCTGACAACAGTACCTTCGTAAAACATTTTTCAAAAAACGTGTTTTTTCCCTCTAATAAAGCGTCCTGCACAATGGGTCCATATCTATACTGGATGTGTATATGGCAATCCGTCACAGTAAAGACAACAGCTTCAAACTCATTCTGGGTAACCGACTTAACGGCGGCGGCCCCCTCTTCGCCATCACCATCGTGGAACAGGAGTCAAAAGTCAATTCCCGCGTCCCCTTCAAGATGCTCCAGTACATCCGCCTCGTCCTGGACAATTACGAAAAGGAACTTGGAAACCGGAACGCTCCCCGAACAATTACAGTTGAAGATAGCGGAAAATATGACTAAACTGATGACAGATGTGAGCAATGCGCTGTTGGACCGGCTGGAAGTACCCGGAGACGGGATTGCGGCGGCAGCGGACCTGATAGAGCAGAAGGAGTATGGGACGATGTTCGGCGCATTGGTGGAAAGCGTATTGGAAGATAAGCGACAGGCGGTAAAAGAGGCCCGGAGGAAAATGGAAAGCAGCACCCGGAAGCTAAAACAACTGGGGGGTTCGCCGGACATCATCGCCGCTGGGTTCGGGCTTTTGCTTGAGGAATATAGAAGGGCTTTAAGCGCCCGCAGGATCGGTCCGGGAAACGGCCCTTGCGCCGACCTTCAATATGGTCTAAACATATAGCTATGGGAGAAGATAACTTTGTCATCCGCGGGGACCTCTGCCACAGCAGAAACCTTACCAGCCTGGAGACCCTTAAAGACGGGTGGCTTGTCTGTCTGGAAGGAAAATCCGCCGGGGTCTTTCCCCGGCTTCCCGAAGAATACCGTTCCCTGCCTCTGGCGGATTACAGAGGCAAGCTCATCATCCCCGGCCTGACGGACCTCCACATACATGCGCCGCAGTTCAGCTTCCGCGCCCTGGGCATGGACCTGGAACTTCTGGACTGGCTCGAAACCAGGGCTTTCCCGGAAGAAGCCCGGTACGCCGATCTTGAATACGCCCGGCGGGCTTACGGCCTTGTAACGGAACATCTGCGCCGCGGGCCAAGCGTCCGGCTCGTGTTATTCGCCACCCTTCATACCCCGGCCTCCCTCCTCCTCATGGATATGCTGGAGGAATCGGGGCTGGTATGCTTTGCCGGCAAGGTGAACATGGACAGGAACAGCCCTGACTGCCTCCGGGAAGCCGGGGCCGAGGCGTCCCTAGCGGCGACCAGGGAATGGCTTGCGGCCTGCGGCTCCTACAAAAACGTGCGGCCCATCCTTACCCCCCGGTTCATCCCCTCATGCAGCGATGCGCTCATGAAGGGCCTTTCGCAAATTCAAAAGGAATACGCCCTGCCCCTTCAATCTCATCTGTCAGAAAACCGCAGGGAGATAGGCTGGGTCCGGGAACTCTGCCCCAATGCGGAAGGGTACGCCGGGGCCTACGCCAGGTGGGACCTTTTTGGCGGCGGGGTCCCCACCATCATGGCCCACTGCGTCTGGCCGGAGGAGGGGGAGATAGAACTTATGGCGGAACGGGGCGTCTTTATCGCCCACTGCCCCCAATCCAACACCAACCTGGCGTCGGGCATAGCCCCGGTACGGCGCTTTCTGGAACGGGGCGTCTCCGTTGGACTGGGGAGCGACGTGGCCGGCGGGGTCCACACGTCCATCTTCCGGGCCATGTCCGACGCCATACAGGTTTCCAAGCTCCGCCGCGTCCTGACGGCGGAAGACGATGCGCCCCTCAGTCTGGAAGAAGCTTTTTACCTGGGAACCGCCGGGGGCGGCGCGTTTTTCGGGAAAACCGGCGGGGCAGGCGCGGCGGGGTCTTTCGCGCCGGGCTGCGACTTTGACGCCCTGGTCATGGACGACACGAACCTTGCGGCCCCTTTCGAGCTTTCAATCAGGGATAGGCTGGAACGGGTAGTTTATCTGTCTGACGACAGGAATATTGCCGCCAAGTATGTGCGGGGCAAATCCTTG
>JAISOQ010000137.1 GCA_031275515.1 Treponema sp.
ATCTTCGGCAGGCTCTGGAAGCTGCAAGGCGTAGCTATGGCCACGCCGGTAGCCGATGGGTTTTCCTTTCTTGTGACACTAGGGTTCATCTTAGTTGAGCTGAAAAAACTGCGGAAGGCTGCGGCGGCCCGGCAGTGAGAAGCCCGGGAGGATCCTGCCGGCGTTCCGGCTGTATATGACGTTTTGCCGGCCCGAATAAGGGTTTGCGCAGCAAGGCCAGGGCTGGCAAAATGCGGGTGGAGTGTGGCGTGGGAATGGAGCGCAGCGGGAATATTTTGCAAATATTTCGGAGGTTATGGCGGTGAAATTGGCAATAATGATGTTGGTACATAAAAATGAAGCGCAGACACAATGGTTAATAAATCATTTAGCAAGAGATTTTGACACGCGGTTTTTTTTGAAGTGCGAATTTTATGGCGAAAAACCCCGTAAGGAGTCAGGCAGCCTAAAACCTTGCGGAGCCGGTTATTGATTTTGTCAAGCTGTTTTTGGGTAAGCCCAGCAACGGCTATTTTTTTAGGCAGGCACTGCCTGATCAGCCCGTTGGTATGTTCGTTCAGTCCCCGTTCCCATGAGTGTACGGATGGGCGAAGCAGATGTCTATCCCAAGCCTTTGCGACAGGCTTTTATGCGCCGCGAATTCCTTGCCGTTGTCCAGCGTCAGGGTGTTCCGCATCTGCGCGGGTATAGGCTTGAAAGCACAGACGGCAGCCTTATTCAAAGTCGCTGCCGTCTTATCCGGCATGATTTTAGCCAGGAGCAATGTGGTCTTTCGGTCAACAAACGTGGCTATATAGGCGTTTTTACCGGCGCTTTCTATGGTATCGCCTTCCTAATCACCCATTCGGGACTGCTCTTCAACGATTTTCGGGCCTTCGTCGATGGAAACACGGCCAACTATCTGGCTCCGGCGGTCTTTTGCCCCCTTCCGATGGCGTGGTTTTACCTGAAATGTGCTCTCAGCGCCGGATTTTGTGCTGTTTCCCGGTAGAGAACGGTATAGATAGTCGATGGCGAAGCCTGTTTTTCCGCCTGTTCAGGGTATACTACCTCAAGTCGGCCTGCAATCTGGTCCGCGGACAGGTCTCTTTTGAACAACTTCATAATTTCCCGTGTGAGTCCAGAGTCGTCACGCTTGGGGCTTGGCTTATTGTCCAGGTGCTTTTGCGCACTTGCCTCGTGAGCCTCTTTGCCGGTATAAACGCCGCCGGTTCTGTTCCGCCTCAACTCGCAATAGACGCTGCGGGGATACTCACGGCCATATTGTCCTTTGTTGAAACTGGGAATTGCCCCTGGCCCTGGGGCAGGAATTGTCTTTTGTCCCGAAAAATGATATGACCTAACAAGGGTTTATCTGCAAAGCGCCCTTTGCGCCGCGGATAGCCGGACGGCTATGCTAAGGGTCCGCTCAAGAACAAAACCTATGGCGTCTTATTCATCAGCGGGCCTTAAATAACAGGGAGGCTCGAAGTATGCTGGGACCAGTAGTGAACGCAATAGTAATTTTGATATGCGGTCTGGCCGGACGCTGGTTTATCAGGAATATTCCCGGCAGGTTTGAAGACATTATTAAAAAGGGCCTGGGGATATCCCTGGTTTATATAGGCGTCAAAGGCGCTCTGGAGAACCAGAATGTCCTGCTCCTGGTGGTAAGTATTGCGGCGGGCGCCGCAATCGGGGAGGCGATAGACCTGGATAAATGGATGAACCGCCTGGGGTATTGGACCGAACGGAAATTCCGCATGAAAAGCGGCGCCTTTGCCAAAGGGTTTGTATCCGCCAGCATCCTGTTCTGCACCGGCTCTATGGCTATAGTCGGCTCCATTCGGAGCGGGCTTTTAAACAGCCACGAAACCCTCTTTGCCAAGTCCGTCATGGACGGCATTTTCGCCCTGATTTTCGCCGGCTCTATGGGCATAGGCGTGGTCTTTTCGGCGGTCCCGGTGCTGATCTACCAGGCGGGCATAGCCCTGCTGGCCATGCTGATCCGCGACTTTTTAAGCCCCGATATTATTACGGAGATCTCCGCGGTAGGAAGCCTGCTCATCTCCGCCATAGGTTTTAACTTTTTGGGCGCCCCGGAGATTAAAGTGGCAAACCTTATCCCCGCCATCTTTATTCCGGCGATATATCTTTCGGCAGCAACGCTGTTTGTATCTTGACGCCATCGGAGTCTTAGGATGCCGCCGTATCCCTTCCAATTCGCGGTTACACGGCTTAACGGGAATTTATGCCCTAAATTCCGGGCAATCCGTTAAGTCCGTGTAATCCGCGGCAGCTTAGCTGGGGAAATACCGCTTCAGCAGCCCCCGGAAACCGGAGCCGTGGCGGGCTTCGTCCCGGGCCATTTCGTGGACCGTGTCATGAATGGCGTCGTAACCCCGTTCCTTGGCGCGTTTGGCCAGATCCATCTTGCCGGCGCAGGCGCCGTGTTCGGCTTCGGCCCTGAGTTGGAGATTGGTCTTGGTACTGGCGGTTATGCACTCGCCCAGGAGTTCCGCGAATTTCGCGGCGTGTTCGGCCTCCTCAAAGGCATAGCGCTTGTAGGCTTCGGCAATTTCGGGATAGCCTTCCCGTTCGGCGACCCGGCTCATGGCAAGATACATACCCACTTCGGTACATTCTCCGTTGAAGTTCATCCGGAGGTCCGTAAGGATGTCCTCTTCTACGCCCTTGGCAACGCCGACCACATGCTCCGCAGCCCAGCCGGTGTCGCCGGTCTGCTCGATGAATTTAGACGCCGGAGCCTTGCACTGGGGACAAGATTCGGGGGGCTTGTCTCCGGTGTGGACGTAACCACATACAGCACAAACAAATTTCTTCATAAAAACTCTCCTTAAGAATCATAAAGATAAATTTTAATTGCAGCGGCACAGGCCGCTCAATTACAAAAGAATTCGAGAACCGGGCCTCCTAAGAACCTGCCGCGCATTTGCCGCAGAGTCCGTAGTACACGGTCTTGCGATGGTCAATGACAAAACCTTCGGGCAAGCCGCCGGCCTCTGTTTCCCGGAGGCGGTCTCCGTCCGGGGAGCCGGGAAGGTCCACTACCCTGCCGCAGCGGCAGCAGATTAGGTGGGGATGGGGGCTGACCTGACCATCGAACCGTTCCTCCCCGCCTACTTTACCGATGGAAACAACCGCCCCTTCTTCCAGAAAGACGTTGATGTTCCGGTACACGGTTCCCAGGGAAAGAGAAGGGATAGAAGGCTTGAGGGTATCGTAGATCCACTGAGCGCCGGGATGAGAATGAGTAGACCGAATGGCCTTTAGGACGGCATCCCGTTTTTTGCTGTGTTTCCGTTCCACGTTAGGTTAAACTCCTTCAGGGTCAGCTTCCGAATACCCTGCTCAGCCTAATTTTGCTGTACCGGCCCTGTTTGTCTTGACAATCACAATAATAATAATAATAATTATTATTATTGATATTAATATAGCTCAGGCTATAAAAAAATGCAAGGGATATTTGCAAAAAAGGAGCGGAAATTTGGCGTATTGAAACATCAAAACGGTCCTGGTATTATCATACGGAAAGGCCCTATAACCGGAACCGGCAGGGCCGCGTATATAAAAAGGGGAAAAGGCATTGCTGTTAATGCGTTTTCAAAATTTGAGATGTTTTCACACCCTGGTATTTTGAAAAGCTTTTTGCAGAGAAAATTTGATTTTTTGGTATCTCTTCTATAATTTAGGGGCGATTATATATAGAAAAAGCGCATCCTGGCGGGTGTGGATTTTTTATCTTAGGTGGGCCTTTCCCAAAACCGAATCTTTGGGAAAGCCTCATGCTATTTGTAATTGGGGAGTCTTATGCAGTCATTAGGTATCAACATCGGTTCTACAAGTTTAAAGATGGTTTTAGCCGATACTGAGCGTCCCGCCGGGGTTTCCCCAGTTGTTTGGAGCGCGGCGCTCCCTCACGAGGGGGATTTCGCCCAGGCGGTGCGGAAACTCCTGGCGGAAGGGAGTATTCCGTCGGGGATTCCGGCTCTGGTAACCGGCAACGAAGGGCGGTTCATGTTCGAGGCTGCGGGCACTCTGGAGCCGCTTTGTGTAGAAGCTGCCCTGAGGGCCCTGAACCTCAGGGCCGACGCCGTGGTGAGCATGGGCGGGGAGGATCTGGTAGTCTATTCCCTGGACGCCCAGGGCAAGATCGTCAACAACTTTTCCGGGAA
Organism: Treponema sp.; assembly: GCA_031275515.1. Lineage (GTDB taxonomy): Bacteria > Spirochaetota > Spirochaetia > Treponematales > Breznakiellaceae > JAIRLK01. The sequence continues at coordinate 4,176 of JAISOQ010000137.1, forward strand.
CAAGTGCGCTTCCGGGACCGGGGAGTTTCTGAAACAGCAGCTTGCCCGTATGGACATGACCGTAGACGACATCGACAAGGTGCCTGACACCGCCAAGGTGTACCCCCTGTCCACCCGCTGTTCGGTGTTCATGAAAAGCGATTGTACCCACCGGCTCAATAAGCGGGAGGCCGCCAAGGACGACATCGTGCTTTCCCTTTCGGACGTGATGGCCGTAAAGGTCATCGACTTCCTCAAACGGGCCAGGATTTCCAGCGGACGGGTGGTCCTGACCGGGGGTATAACCTTGAACCGGCATATTGTCCGGTTTATCCGGGAAAAGGCCCCGGAGATCGAATTCATCATCCCGGAATCCGCGCCGGTCTTTGAAGCCCTGGGAGCGGCGGTCATGGCCCCCGAATCCGGGAGCCCCCTTCCGCAGGCGGACAAGCTGCTGAGGCCCAACGCCGTCCGTTTCGGGAGCCTGGGGGCCTTGCAAGACTGGCAGGATAAGGTGCGGTTCTTCGATGCGAAAGAAGGGGCGGTCAAAGCCGGCAGGAAGTACATCCTGGGGGTGGACGGCGGGTCTACCACCACCAAAGCCTGCCTCGTGGACGCCGAAACCGACGAGATTGTGGCAAGCCACTACGGCAGGACCCACGGGGACCCGGTTAAGGCCCTCAAGGAATGTCTCAGGATCATCCAGGACAAGGTAATCGCCGATACGGGGGACAAGAAGGTGAACATTGCCCTGGTGTCCACGACCGGATCTTCCCGGGAGATTCTCGGGGTGTTCCTGGAAACCCCCGGGGTCTACAACGAGATCATCGCCCATTCGGTGGGAACCACCTACTTCGCCCCGGATGTGGAAACCATCTTCGAGATAGGCGGCCAGGACGCCAAGTATGTGCTTCTTAAAAACGGGGTCCCCATAGACTACGCCATGAACGAGGCCTGTTCCGCCGGGACCGGCTCTTTCCTGGAGGAATCCGCCGCCGGGGACTTGTCTATTCACAGCGCCAGGGACATAGGGCCTATCGCCCTTCATGCCGACGCCCCCCTCAAATTCGGGGAGCATTGTTCGGCTTTCATCAATTCGGATATACGCAAGGCGGTCCAGCAGGGGGCCACCAGGGAGAACATCACCGCGGGGATCGTCTGTTCCATTGTGGCGAATTACCTCAACCGGGTCGTGGGGAACCGCACCATAGAGGGGAAGATCTTCCTCCAGGGCGGGGTAGCCAAGAACCCGGCGGTGCCTCTGGCCTTTGCCATGATGCTGGACAAGGAAATCCTTGTACCCCCCGCGCCGGAACTCATGGGCTGCTTCGGGGTGGCCCTCCTGGCCAAGCGCAAACAGGCCGACGGGTTTTTGAACGAAAAGACCATGGACATAGACGATCTTCTGGCCCGGGAAATAGGTTACGAGCGGGTATTCAAGTGCCAGTCCTGCAACAACTACTGTCCCATCCAAGTCCTCAACGTGAACAGCCACAAGTATATGTTCGGGGGCCGGTGCAATAAGTACACCAACATGCGCAAACAGGCGGCGGTTCCGGGATCTTCCGGCGCGCCGGTTCCCGACTATGTGGAAAGACGGCAGAAATTACTCTTTGAAGACTTCGTTCCCCCGGAGGATCAGTTTGTCCCCCGGCGGCAGTACACCGTGGGGATCCCCAGGGCTTTTTCCGTCCATACCCTGTACCCCCTCTACGTCTGGTTTTTCCACGAACTGGGGATAAAAACCTTACTCTCCACAGAGGTGGTTCACGCCGGGGTGGCCAGGGCGGAATCCACCTACTGCTTCCCCGCGGAAATCGCCCACGGGGCGGTACAGGACTGCCTGGACAAGGGCGCGGACTACGTGCTCCTGCCCCATTTCCGGGATATGCCAAGCTATGAAAACGATGTACACGCCAACTTCTGCCCCATAACCCAGGGCCTCCCCTATTATATCGAGAAGGCCTTCCCGGATGTTGATAAAAAGCGCTTCCTCCCCCTAGTGGTAAGTTTTAAATTCGGGGAGGGAAAGGCCCTGGAGCTTTTTACGGCGATGACCGAAAGGCTGGGCATAAGCGCCGCGGAAACCAGGGACGCTTTCAGGAAAGCCCTGAACATGCAGACGGCCTATTTCGGCGCCGTCAAAAAGCTGGGGGAAGAAGCCCTGGCGGAGGCCCGGAAGTCTGGCCGCCCGGTGATTGCCCTCCTGGGCCGGCCCTATAACGCCTTCACTGCGGAAGCCAACATGGGGATACCCCGGAAATTCACCACCAGGGGCTATGTGGTTATTCCCTTCGACATCCTTCCCTTTGGGGAAGAAAAGATCTTCCCCAATATGTACTGGTACTACGGCCAGCAGGATGTAAAGTCCGCGGCGCTTCTTAAAAACGAAGACAATATCTACGTTACCTACATAACGAACTTTTCCTGCGCGCCGGATTCATTCATCCTTCATTATATCAAGTGGATCATGGGGCAGAAGCCTTTCCTGGTTCTGGAGCTGGATTCCCATTCCGCGGACGCCGGGGTGGATACCCGTGTGGAAGCCTTTCTGGACATCATAGACGGCTACCGGGCCAAAAAGACGGAGATTGAAAGGGAGCGGTACAACAACGGCTGGCGTTTTGTGGCGGAAAAGATGCCCGGTTCTTCCTCCTTTAATCTGAGGGTGGATAACGACAAGACCGGCGAGAAAGTTCCCATCGTAGGGAACAAACGGGTGAAGGTGCTCCTGTCCAACATGGGGGCTATTTCTACCGAGTACATGGGCGCCGCGGTCAGGCGGCTGGGCATCAGCGCCGAAGCCCTGCCGGTAGCCACGCCCAAGACCATACAAGTAGCCCGCGCCCACGCTTCCGGGAAAGAGTGCGTCCCAAGCCACCTGGTCCTGGGAAGCGCCCTTCAGTTCTTCTTCAGCGAGAAGTACCGCAAGGACGAACTCTACCTCCTCTTTGTGCCTATCACCACCGGCCCCTGCCGGACCGGCCAGTATTATGTCTACTACGAGAACCTCTTCCGGGACCTGCGCCTGGAAAATGTAGTGGTCCTGATCCTTTCGGCGGACAACTCCTATGGGGAGCTGGGTCCCGGCTTTGCCCGGGCCATGTGGAAGGGCCTGGTGCTGTCCGACTACCTCAAGGACATTCAGACCGCCCTCAAAGCTCTGGCCGCCGATCCGGTTAAAGCCCAGGCGGATTTTGAAACCTCCTGGCGCCGGGTCATGGCCGCGGTGGAACACAATCCCAATCATATCTGGAAAGAGCTGAAGCGGGTTGCCCGGGACGTAAAGAAAATCCCCCTTAAGCGCCGTCTTGTGGACTGCCCCAAAGTGCTTATCGTGGGAGAAATCTACGTGCGCCGGGACGACTTTGCCGTAGGGGAGCTTACGGACCTGATGAGCGAGCGGGGCATCGTGGTAAAAGTGGCGGGTATCGCGGAATGGATACATTACCTGGACTTTGTGCGGGAGTATTCCTACAAAAAACTCCTCAATTTGAGGAAGAAGGGAACGCGCCTTTTCTCCAGGCCCTGGCGGGATCTCCGCAGGCTGGAAGTCGAGGAATGGTGGAAACATTCGGTAGAAAAGAAGGTCCTTAAAATTCTGGAACCTACGGGCCTTATCCCCAAGACCCCCCACGACATGCACGAGATCATGGAGAACTCCCAGAAGTATTTCGTAAACCTGGAGCTTAACTCGGAAATCGCGGTCTCAAGCGGCGCCGCCGCCACGGCTATGGAGCAGGGCTACTCAGGCGTCGTGAACATCAGCCCCTTCGCCTGTCTCATAGGCCGGGTCATCGAGGGTCTCTTTACCCCCTGGGCCAGGGAGCGGAACTACCCTGTCCTGTCGGTGGAGGTGGACGGCAGCCTGCTCCCGCCGAACATCGTGAACAAGCTCAACATCTTCATGGTCAACGTCCTGCGCTTTAAGGGGGGGAGCGATCTTTCCAGCCTGGTGGACGAGGCCGGGAGCCATCACGCGGAGGACGTTCCCGGCGGCTTACCCCCGGCGGAGCGGAAGCTGGTGGGCGCCGATTCCGCCGGGGCCGGGGTATAAGGATATGCGCCGGATACGGGTATACGGCAGTATACGTGAATGTAAAGCGGAACGGTATTTACCGTAGGAATATGCGTATCAATCAAAAGCTGAGGTGGGCGCTGGTCCTCTCCGGGGGAGGGGCCAAAGGGCTGGCCCACATAGGGGTGATCAAGGCCCTGGAAGAAAAAGGTTATCCTGAGCCTTCCCTGGTAACAGGGACATCTATGGGAGCCATAGTGGGGGGGCTTTACGCCTCGGGAATGGGGATCCGGGAGATGTCCCGGTTTGTGCTTGAAGAATTCGACATAACCCGGTATTTGGACAGCTTTGTATTCAAGCTGAACGGGCCGATGGGGAAGATCCTTCAAGCCGGGCAGCTTATCGGGACGCTGACCGGTAAGCCGGGAATGGATTCGGGGAATCAGGTGCTTGGGCTGCTTGAAAAACTTACGGAGCATAAGAGCTTTGAGGAAACCCGCATCCCCTTCCGGTGCAACGCGCTGGACATTGTTTCCGGGCAGGAAGTGGTGTTCCGGTCCGGCAATCTCGCCCGGGCCATACGGGCGTCCATGTCTTTTCCCATTTTTTTTGAGCCGCTGATAGAGGGAGAGATGTTCCTGGTGGACGGCGGGTTTGTGGACAACATGCCCGTCCGCATCGCCGGCGAGGAGGGCTTTAAGCATATCCTGGCTGTTGAAGTCGGGGCTTTCAAAACCAAGCCCACGCATAATTTTGACACGGCCCCTAAAGTCGTGTACCGTTCCCTGGAAGTGGTCCTCAATCTGATGCGGAGCCAGGCGGGAAAGGATCATCCGGCCCTGGTTATTAAAGCCTTTCGTAACGATACCACGCCTCTTTCGTTTGACAAGAAACGGGAACTGGTAGCCCTGGGCGAACAGGCGGTGCAGGAAAACGAGAAGGCCCTGGCGGCCTTCTTCGGTTCCGGCCTGCGGGCGTTTATGGCAAGGCGGCTTTTCCGCAAATCAGCCGCGGCGGAAGGAGACTGACGTGCAAAGACTGAATAAAAGCATTGAGGCCCTGGTCACCGTCTATGGTTCCCAGGGGCAGGTAAATTCTTCCCGGGGCAATAATCTTCCCAGCAAGGAGAGCATTGAGGACATCCTGCAAGGCTTGAGCGAACTCATGTTCCCCGGGTTCAGGGAAAATGCGGGACTGGATCGGGACAACCTCAGACTCATCACCGGAGAGAGGGTCCACCACATAGCGCGGGAACTCATACGGGAAGTGGAAAAGAGCATCGTCTTTTCCGTCCGGCAGGGGGGCTTTTCCTGCGGGAACGACGGATGCCATGCGGCGGCGGAACTCATCGTGGACGACTTCTTTGACGAACTTCCCGCGATACGCCACGCCCTGATCTTGGACATGAAGGCCGCCTTTAAAGGCGATCCTGCCGCCAAGAGCGAGGAAGAGGTGATCCTCTCCTATCCCGGATTTGAGGCCATCACGGTCCACCGGCTGGCGCACTTCTTCTGGGAAAGCCAGGTTCCCTTGATCCCCCGCATGATGAGCGAGCTAATCCACAGCCGCACAGGTATAGACATACATCCAGGGGCGGAAATCGGGGAGTCTTTCTTCATAGACCACGGGACCGGGGTGGTCATAGGAGAAACCACGGTTATAGGCAGGGATGTCAAGCTCTATCAAGGGGTAACCCTGGGGGCTCTTTCGGTCAAGAAGGAACTGGCCCACAAGAAGCGCCACCCCACTATCGAGGATAATGTTACGATTTATTCGGGAGCCACTATTCTTGGGGGCGAGACCGTTATCGGGAAGAATTCCGTTATCGGGGGTAACGTGTGGATCACCCATCCGGTTCCTCCCGATTCGACGGTATATATCCGTGTGGGGGAACAGGTAATGGAGACAAGAAATTGACAGGTACGGAGAAGGGCATTATGGAATGCGGCGCTTGTGAGGCTCTTCCTGACAGGGATGCCCGGCTTCCTCTTGAGGATGCCCGGCTTCCTGGTGAAGAAAAAAAGTCCGCTTTTGTGGCGGTTGTAGGCCGGCCTTCGGTGGGAAAGTCCACCCTGGTCAATACCTTCTGCGGCGCCAAGGTCGCCATCGTGAGCCCGGTCCCCCAGACCACGCGGAACGCCATCAGGGGTATTGTCAACCGTCCGGAAGGCCAGCTCATTTTCGTGGACACTCCGGGCCAGCATATCTCGGAGCGGAAACTGAACAAGCGGCTCATGGAGACCGCAGGCCGGGCCATAGGGGAGGCGGAACTTATTCTTTACGTGCTGGACGTTTCCCGGAAACCCGGCCCTGAAGAAGAGGCGGTGGCGGAACGTCTAACCGGTTACGCGGAACGCATGGCGGTGGCCATCAACAAGATGGACGCTCCGGAGGTAAAGGTCGAGCCTATCCGGGAATTCCTGCAAGCCCGTTTCCCCGGACTGAAGGAATCCCGGTATTTCCCTGTTTCCGCTCTGAAAAACGAAGGCGCCGATGCGCTTCTTACCTGTCTTTTCAGCATGGCTTCCCGGGGTCCGCCCTTTTATCCTGATGATTACTACACCGATCAGGACCTGAATTTCCGTATCGCCGAAATCATCAGGGAGAAAGCCATCAACCGCCTGCGCCAGGAACTGCCCCATTCTCTCTATGTGGATGTGGCGGATGCGGAGCTGAGGGACGGGAACACCCGGCTATGGGTCCGGGCCTTCATTGTCACCGAGCGGGAATCCCAGAAGGGCATGGTGGTGGGCAAGCAGGGCAGCATGATCAAGTCCATACGCCAGGCCGCGCAGAAAGACCTCAACTATATCTTTGACTGGAAGGTGGAACTGGACCTGCGGGTTAAAACCGCCCATGACTGGCGCCATAACGACGCCATCCTCAAGCGGCTTATCAGCCGGTAATTTCAGGCGTTCAAAAAACCGTCAATCCGGGAGAGAAGGTCCCCGAAGGTGTCCACACAGGGGATGTCCCCCTGGCTTTCCCGTATGGCAGGGGGAGCGCGGAAAAGACAGCCGGCGTCGGCTTCCCGGATCATCTTGAGGTCGTTGAAGGAGTCTCCCGCGGCGAATACCGCTATATTGATGGACTTAAAGGCCGCAACCGCGTATTTTTTGCCGTCCTGCTGGCGCAGGCGGTAGCCGGTGATGGTTCCGTCCGGGGCGGTTATCAGGCTGTTGCAGAACAGAGTCGGGTATCCCAGTTTGGCCATCAGGGGCTTGGCGAACTGTTCAAAGGTGTCGGAAAGAATGATAAGCTGGGTCCGTTCCCGCAGGGCGCGGACAAAATCCGCCGCCCCTTCCAGAGGTTCCACCGTGCCTATCACCCGCTGTATGTCCGGCAGCCTGAGCTTGTGGGTATTGAGCAGGTCCAGACGGCAGGCCATCAGCTTGTCGTAGTCCGGCTCGTCCCTGGTGGTCCGCCGGAATTCGGGAATCCTGACGGCGTCGGCAAAAGCAATCCAAATTTCGGGGATTAGAACCCCTTCCAGATCAAGGCATACAATACGCATGGCCTTTTTTAGCATAAAAATCCCCATTTATGCAATAGAAACTTCATAATGAACCAGGGCCGGCGCATATAAAATCCCATAAAGGGAAGGGGGAAACGGTCGATAAAGGCAGATTGGAGGAGAAGCGGAATTGAACCACAAACCACCCCCAGCGGACACAGACAAAAATATCGCCGCAAATGTTTCTGCCTTACCAGGATACTGTTCTTCCGGGAATATTGCAGAAAACCGTAATTTACGTATACTTGAATAAAGCAAACCTTTTAAGGACGGGTTATACATGATGAAGGATCGCCCCAATCCCCTCAACGATTACTTGTTTCTCAAAGTCATGGGCGATAAGGGAGACGAAGAATAGCTCTGCGCCTTTCTCAATGCCGTCCTCTGCCGGGAAGGTCAGACTGCCATTGAATCGGTAGAGATTATCGAAAACAAAACCATTCTCGCGGAGGTGATAGGCGATAAAACCAGTATTCTGGATGTCCGGGCCATGATCCTTGAGGACAATCGGAAGGTTGGCGTAGAAGTCCAGCTTCGCAATATGGGAGACATGGGCCGTTGGAGTCTGTTTTACTGGAGCCGAGAATTTTCCCGAGGGATAGAAGCCGGGCAGGATTAATTACCAGGATTCGTCGAATGTGATAACGATAAACATCCTGGACTACGAGTTTCTGCCTTCTGGAGAGGATTTTCACACGAGTTTTCACATATACGAAGACAAGCGGCGGGAAATTCTATTGACCGATGCGCTGGAGATCCACTTTATAGACATGGTAAAGTTTCGGCGGCAAAAGGAAAAGGACATCCAGAAAGACGCATTGCACCGGTGGCTGACGTGGTTTGACCAGAATAGTCCGAGAAGCCAAGTAGAGGAGGCAATAAAGATGGACAGCGGGATACAGAAAGCGGAAGAAAAGATGGCGTATGTTTCGAGGGACAAAGAGGCGCTGCGGGTATATCAGATGAGGGAGATGGCCCTGTCGGACTGGACCAGCGGCCTCAACCACGCCAGGCGGGAAGGCAGACAAGAGGGTAGACAGGAAGGCATACAAGAAGGCATGGAGAAAGGCCTGCGCAAGGGCAGGCAGGAAGGTATGGAGAAGGGCGTACAAAAGGGCATGGAGAAAGGCATACAAAAGGGCAGACGGGAAGGCATAGAGGCAGTTGCCGCCAGGCTGAAAAAGAGCGGAATCGCCATTGACCAAATTGCGGAGGCTACCGGGCTTTCCGTCGAAGATATAGCGGCATTGTGACGGGCATGGCGATACGGAGGAAAAGAAGATGGATGTTTTAAGCGACAAAGAGGCCCTGCGCATATATCAAATGCGGGAAATGGGCCTGTCAGACTGGACCAGCGGACTCAACCACGCCAGGCGGGAAGGCATGAAAGAAGGTCTACGCATAGGCAGAGAGCAAGTCATTCGGGAAGCCATGGAAAAAGGTATGCGGGAAGGCATAGAGGAAAGCAGGAGGGAAATCGCCGCCAAA
>JAISOQ010000197.1 GCA_031275515.1 Treponema sp.
ATATTCCGGGGACTATTGCCTTTTATGGGACGATTCAGTATTATTAAGTTAACGACCGGTCGGTAACATGGGCTTTTTCCTGTAAGTCCTGCGGCGATGGGCGGTTTATTATGACGAAAACCGACGTTATCAAGGCGGCATTCCGGGCCTGGGGCCGGGAGCTGTACCAGAAAACAAGTCTGTCTCAAGTTGCCCGCGAATTGGATGTTACCAAGGCTGCATTATACCGGCATTTCAAAAATAAGCAAGGGCTTTTGAATGAAATGTACGTTTATTTTTTTGATGAGTACGCGGCGGCGCTTAAGGCGGATTACGAGAGGGCGCTTCAGACTGAGGACCGCGATGAGTGTTTCCTTATTATGTCCCGGTCGCTGGCGCGGTTTTACGGCCTTAACCGGGATATTTTTGTCTTTTCCCTGGTCCGGGTATACGGTAACCGGCAGATGCAGGATGCGGGGGAGCAGCTTGCCCGCCGGGGGGTGGATTTGAAGCGGCTTCTCAAATTCGGGGAAAGCGCCGGGGGTTATCCCAATTTGGTGCAGTTTGTTATGGCTACCGTTATTTTCTGGCTGGGCTACTTTTACAAGACCCATGTCTGTTTTTCGGAAACCGCTTCCCCGGATGAAGCCGGGGCGCTTGTGGAGCGGGAACTTGTCTTTCTGGAACGGAAGCTTGGGGCCGGGCTGGGTCTGGACAGGGAAACTGTGGCCGCGCTGGATTTCCGGGAGCTTGAGGGGCGGCTTGACGGGAGTCTTTCCGAATACTCCGAGGATGACCGGCTGCTCCGCGCGGTGGCCGCCGCGGTTGCGGAAGCGGGGCCCTGGAGCGCGTCGATGGATATGGTGGCCCGGCGTTCGGGGCTTTCCAAGAGCAGTCTTTATTCCCACTTTGAGAACAAGAGAGAAATGCTGGCCCAGCTTTTTTTAACGGAGATGGAGCGGATCATCGCGTATATTGAAGTGAGCCGGGAAAAGTCTTCGCGTGCGGAGGAACGGCTTTACCTGGTTATGATTGCCGGGGCGTCTTACCTGCGCTCCCGGCCGGAATTCCTCGTCGCGCTGGACTGGCTGCGCCTGCGGAATCTGAATCTGGGGGATCACGCGCTGCCCCGGCTCTGCCGTGTGTTTCAGGGTATAGACCTGGAGGGGCTTGGGGAAGATTCGCCTGATTCACCGGATTCGGAGTCCCAAACGGAGCGGCTTGCCTGGTGGATATTCTTCCTTACCATCAATATTTTGATGCGGTGGAAGGTGGATGAACCTGCCGAATGGTCCGCTTCGCTGTTCATTGAGAATATTGCCGGCGTTCCGAATGAGTGTTTCCGGCGGCTTTACAAATTTATAGCTTTGGGGATGAAAGGGTTCGATGTTTGAAACGAAATGTTATGCTGCGGTGTTTTCTATTTGATTCTATTCAACTGTGTTTAACGGCAAAAAGCCGTAAAAGACCGCGCGTTATGCGGGTCTATAAAAGCCGGCTACCGGGATTCGGTGGTTTGTTACGTTTTCCGGCCGGCGGAGGAGTCATTATATGATCCAATTGTTGAAGGGACATCGTCCCAGGCGGCGGCGGCGTTTATGGCCGTTCGCCGGTATTGCCAAGCCGCTGTTCTGCGCCGCGGTTCTGCTGTTTTCCGCTGTGGGGCTTTTTGCCCAGGAAGCGGCGGCGTCACGGGCGGAACAGGCCGCGTCTGCCCCCGGCGAGGCCGCGCGGCGCATCGGCATCGATGAGGCGGTGGACCTGGCGCTCAAGAACAACCTGAGTCTGGAATCCGCACGGGTGGCGCTGGATATAAAAAAGCGGAAGTCCGATCTGGTGTGGAACCAGTTTTTGCCGGACCTTGCGGCGCGGGGGAGTCTGGCTATGGACAATGCGGCGAGTACCGTAAGCGGGAATGTACCGGTTCCGCTTCCAGGTTCTCCCGGAATATACGGCGTTGTTCCCTATTCGGTTGACGCGCCCCGGTGGCATGTGCAGGGGAATTTTTCCGCGTCCCTTACCCTGAGCGCCGCGCTGTTTCAGGGCATCAAGACCATCAGGATGGATTACCAGACCGGCCGCGTCTCCTACGAAAAGGCGAGGGTACAAATGGAACGGGACGTGCGCAAGGCCTATTACCAGATTCTTCTGGCCGCTGAGAATGTGTCCCTGCTTAAAGAGAGTTTCGCCACTGCGGAACGGCAGGTTGCCATGGCGGAGGCGAATTACCGGTCGGGGCTGTCTCCCCAACTGACCCTGCTCCAGGCCCAGGTTTCCCGCGACAACATGCTGCCCACCATCGATCAGGCTGAAAACGGCCTGAAACTGTCTATGGCCAATTTTGCCATGACATTGGGGCTTCCCTACGACAGCCGCTTTGAGCTTGTGCCGGTGGATGATACGCTGAACTTTGTGGATCTGGAATTGAGCGAGCTTATTTCAAAGGCGGTCCAAAACAAGCCGGATATTCTGGAACTGCGGCAGCAGCTTCTTACCCTGAAAACTTCCCGGCAGGCCCAGTCGCTTCAGCTTTACACGCCTTACCTTAACTTAAGCTGGAACTACTCGCCTACTTTTCTGGCCGATCCATTTAAGGATGAATGGTTTAAAAGCGACAACTGGAGTGACAGGGGTACTTTTTCCGTCACCCTGGGCATAAATCTGAATAATTTATTTTCCTTTACCAAAGAGGGTCAGGGGCTGAAGGATGTGGACAACAATATTCAAACCGCTACTATCGGGCTGTCCCAGATGATGCGGGGAACGGAACTGGAAGTTTACAATACGGTGTTATCCCTGGAAAAAACCAGGATCACCATGGAGGCCCAGAATAAAACGGTGGCTTTGGCCGAACGGTCGTACCAGCTTACCGAAAATGCCTACCGTGCGGGCCTGAACGATTATCTTCAGGTGCAAAACGCGGCGCTGGAACTGCGGCGCGCGCGGATTGGCGTTTTGGAACAGCAGTTTAACTATCTTACCGGTCTTATTGATCTTGAATATGCCATGGGGGTCTCCTTTGGAACTTTGAACAGCGGGAGCGTAAAATGAAAAAAATCAGGACAGATGTGTTTACCATAATTGTGATTTTGGGAGCCCTGTTTTTTGCCGGATGCGGACAGGGAGGGCAGGACGGTTCCGGTAAGCCCGGCGGCCCGGCCGCTCCCCAGGAAGCGCCGGTATTCGCGGTGAATACCATTGCCGCGGTACAGGGCCAGATACGGGATTACCTTGCGCTTTCCGGGGATATAGTGGCGGGATCTTCGGTGGATGTTTACTCCGATGTTGCCGGAAAAGTATCGCGTTTAAGGGTGGCGGTGGGCGACCGGGTTGCCCGGAATCAGGCCGTCGCGGAGGTTGATCCTTCCCGGCCGGGTATGGACTATGTGGCAAGCGTCGTCAGGGCGCCCATTGCGGGGACGGTTACTTCCCTGTCCGCCCAGGTGGGGATGACGGTGAGTCAGGCGGTGCCGCTTGCCCGGATAGCCGGGGGCAGCGCCCTGGAGATCAAGCTCTACGTGGCTGAGCGCTTTATTTCCAAGATGGCGCGGGGGCTGCCCTGCGAGATAACGCTGGACGCGTGGCCCGGCGAGGTGTTCCGGGGAAACGTGTCCGAGGTGGCGCCGGTGGTGGACCCGGGCTCGCGGACTATGGAAGTGCGGGTCAATGTGGACAACCAGGGGTCCCGGCTCAAGGCGGGGATGTTCGCCAAGGTGCGGATCATCACCGAGCGGAAAGAGAATATCGTAAAGATACCGTCTTCCGCCATGATACAGCGTTTTGGGGAAGATTACGTGTTTACCGCGGAACAGGATTCGGAGGATCCCTCCATACTGGTAGCCCGGAGGAAAGTAATCGTACCGGGCATCATGGTGGACGGGGTGCTGGAGGTGGCGCAGGGACTCAGGGCCGATGAGGATGTCATCATCAAAGGGCACACCCTGCTTGACGACGGGGCCAGGATAAACGTTGTTGAACGGGTATCCCCTCTTGAGTGAAAACCGAGAGAAAATTAGGAGTTGACAGATATGAGTTTAGCAAAAACAATCGTATCGCGGCCTACCACGATATTTATCATTTTTCTCCTGCTTATCATGCTGGGGGTTTTCGCGTTTGTGAATCTTCCCATCGATCTGATGCCGGAGATTAACCCTCCGTACCTGGTGGTGTATACCTCCTTTTCCGGGGCGGGTCCCGAAGAGGTGGAACGAAGCGTAACCCGGACACTGGAGGCGGCGCTTTCCAGCGTGTCCAGCCTGGAAACGGTAACTTCAACATCGTCGAAGGGTTCCAGCATGGTTATCATGGAATTTACCTACGGGACCGATCTGGTGGACGCGTCCAATTCCGTCCGGGATTCTCTGGAACGGGTGCGGACTTACCTTCCCACCGGCGCGGATTCTCCGATGATCTTCAGGTTCGATCCGTCCATGATTCCCATTATGGGGCTTATGGTGACCGGCAACCGCAGTCCGGAAGAACTGCGGGAAATTACCGAGGACACGATAGTTCCCCGTATCGAGCAGACGCCGGGGGTGGCTACCGCGAGCGTAAACGGCGGCCGGGAAAAGATAATCAAGGTGGAGATTCCCCAAAGCCGGCTTGAGGCCTACGGCCTTACCGTGACCCAGATACAGCAGATGCTGGCCTCCCAAAACCAGCAGGTTGCCGCGGGGACCATTACCGAGGGGGGGCTTTCCTACATTCTTACCACTATGGGCGAATACACATCGCTGGACGAAATTAGAAATACCGTTATTTCCTACAAGGGAGGCGGAATGACCGCGGGCGGGGCGGAACAGCCGCGTTCGGTGTTCCTGCGCGATATTGCCGATGTGTACGAAGGCTACCGGGATGAAACCAGCGCGGTTTACGTGAACGGCCAGACTGCGGTGATGATGCAGGTGCAGAAACAGAGCGGCAAGAACTCTGTCCAGACCGCCCAGGAACTGCGGAGCCGGCTGACCCGGATTGCCCGTGAACTTCCCCAGGACATCAAGATTACCGAGTTGTTTAACACTACGGACCAGATCGAGAATTCCATTAACCAGGTGGGTCAAAGCGCCCTTTCCGGGGCGCTTCTGGCGATAATTATCCTTTTTATCTTTCTCCGTTCGGCAAAGCCGACTCTGATTATCGGCGTCAGTATTCCTGTTTCGATTATCGTCACGATTATGCTGATGTACTTTGCCAACCTTACCCTTAACATGATGACCCTGGCCGGGCTTATCCTGGGAATAGGAATGCTGGTGGATAATTCCATTGTCATATTGGAGAATATCTACCACTACCGGGAAAAGGGGGCCAAGCTCAGTACCGCGTCTGTCATCGGTTCCCAGGAAATGATGATCGCCATTGTTGCCAGTACGCTTACTACTATCTGCGTATTCGCGCCCCTGGTTATGTTCCAGAGTCTTCTTGAAATGGCCGGGGAAATGTTTTCGGGACTGGCCTTTACCGTGGTTATATCCCTTTCTTCTTCTCTCTTTGTGGCCATCTTTCTGGTGCCGGTACTGTCGAGTCATTATTTTCCCCTTGTAACCCGGAAACAGAAGCCTTTAAGGGGATTTCTCGTGCCCATAGACCGGGCATTTGAAAGATTCTTTGCCGGACTTGACAATGCCTACCGCAGGGCGGTCGGCTGGGTGCTGCGCCATAAGATTATTACCATTGGCGTTATTCTTGCGCTCTTTGCAGGAAGCATCCGCCTTATTTGGGTGGTAGGCTGGGTCTTTATGCCCCAGCAGGAGGCGGACAGTGTTTCCGTCAACGTTACCCTGCCCCTGGGAACCCCGCTGCCGGAAACCGAGGCGACGCTTCGCCGGCTCCAGACTATTGTGGAAAGCGAGGTACAGGGTTATGAGCGGATAATGCTCAATGCCGGGGGCGGCGGGATGATGGGTATAGGGGGCGGCAGTAATTCCGGCTCAGTGAGGATCAACCTTCCCGAATTTAACGAACGTATTGATTCCGCCGATACCATCAAGGAAAAGCTGCGCAAGTACTTTGATCAATTTCCCGGGGTAATATTCAACTTCCAGGGAGGCGGTATGATGGGCGGCAGCGGCAATCCTGTCGATATTATTATCCGCACCGAAGACCTGGTAAAGGGAAAGGCGATTGCCGAAAAGATCGCCGCGCTGCTTAAGCAGAATATTCCCGAAGTTACCGAACCCCAGGTGGATCTGAAAGACGGGCTGCCGCAGATAGAGATTAAACTGGATCGTGACAGAATCTACGCCCTGGGACTCAACACCTACACTATCGGGAACGAGATCAAGGCCGCGGTGGACGGCGTTACCGCTACCCGCTACAAGTCGGGGAACAGCGACTACGACGTGGTGCTGATTCTGGCGGAAGCGGACCGGAGTACGCTGCCGGCGCTGGATCACATTTTTGTGAACAGCCAGGTGGCGGGCCGTGTACCTCTGTCCAACTTTGCCTCCTATGCGGAAGGGACAGGCCCCATGACCATTAACCGTGAAAACCAGAGCCGGGTAATCCACGTTACCAGCGGCGTAATTCCCGGAACAAAGCTTAATGTGCTTGAGGACAAGGTCCGCGCCCTGGTGACCGCGGAAATTCCCGCCGAGGATGATGTGGTTATTGAGTATGCCGGGGATAACTCGGAAATGATGAAGATGATGATACGCTTTGCGCTGATACTGTCGGTTGCGGCATGTTTGGTGTTCGGGATTATGGCAAGCCTCTTTGAGTCTTTCAGGGATCCCTTCATCGTTATCTTTACCATACCGCTTTCCGTTATCGGCATCGTGGCCATATACCTTATTACCGGAGATACCTTTAACATTCTTACCGCGGTAGGATTGCTGGTGCTTGTCGGGGTTATCGTCAATAACGGCATCGTGCTGGTGGACTACACCAACATGCTCCGCAAACGGGGGCTTTCCCTGCATGACGCCTGTGTTGAGGCCGCGGGCAACCGGCTCAGGCCCATCCTGATGACTACGCTGACTACCATCCTCGGCCTGGTTCCGATGGCTTTCTTCCCCGGAGAGGGTTCGGAACTGGTATCGCCTATCGGTAAAACCGTTTTGGGCGGGCTTTCCTTCGGCACCCTGATGACCCTGTTCCTGATGCCGACGGTGTATTATATTATGAACAAGCATTCGGATGAACGGATTGCCAAAGCGGAAGCCCGCCGCGAGCGTATTGCCGCGGGCATTACCCGAAAACAGGCAAAACAGCAGCAGGCCGCCGGCGGCAGCATTCCTGGCGGGGAGGCAGGATTATGATTAGGATAGAAATTGTGGCGAATCATTCGGTGGAAGAGAACATTCTTGAGGCGTTGAAGAACGAGGGGGCAGCCAAGTTTTACACCAAGTACCCCAATGTTAACGGGGTGGGCGGCTGCGGCCCCCGTATGGGAGACGCCATCTGGCCGGAAGAAAATTTCGCGCTGGTTATCTGGTGCGAGCCGGACGAAGCGCGGGACATTGAGCGGGCGATAAACAAGGTCAAGAAGGTTTTTCCCGATGAGGGGATTAAACTTTTCGGCATACCGGATACGAGCGTCCCTCAATACGCCGTTCCGCTTCCGGCACAGCCGGTTTATGTCCCGGTTCAGGCGCCGGGACCGGTTCCTCAGGCAAAGCCGGAGGAACCCGGGAACCCGCCCAGTTTCGGCGGCGAGCGGTTTTAGCCGTTTGCCATTCCGCGCCCTGTACAAAGGTTGTACAGGGCGGCCACGCCGCAAAAAACTGTTATGGTGTTAATACAGCAATTCAGTGAAAGCCGCCATGGAAACCGTTGTTATGCCGGAGCTGAATAGGACATTTTGCGCCTGCTAATAATGGTTGATGCCCGGAGACACTGTAATCAAAATACCATACGTACCGGAATCCGTCCATTTTCCTAAACCACCATGGCGATAGAGTTTCGCGGTTGCGTTGAACCGGAAAATTCAATATCTCCTTTTCTGTTGGGGTCTGTTCCGGCAACAAAAGTAAGAGAAGTTCCAGGTTCATAAATTCCAATTCCATAGATACCCGCCTGCCAGAGATATGCCATTTCGGAAGGAATACCGGTAATTAGCAAAATATTGCCGCCGCTGCCGGGAGTAGAGGGATTAACACCTGGGGTACTGGGGTCGCCTGTTCCATTCTGTTTAGTGAGGGTTTTACCATTGCTGGTAAATGTATTGCCGGTAATGGTTATTCGATATGTTTTGGATCCTCCCACACGCTCTTTGTCTTGGGAAGATAAATTTTCCCAGGTAACCCATGCATCCGCCCCGTTGAACATGGCTGTATTTATTTAGTCATTGTTACGGTCACGTCATTGCCTGAAACCGTATAAGTTCCGTACACAACTTCTTTGTTGTTTGAGACTAAATAGTTCGTGAATGAACCATTTGAAGCCTCAACCCGCATGAAATTGTCATCGCTTAGCTATGTTCCCTTAAAGACATCATTGCCGCTTTCGTCGTCTTTGCCGTTGAGGAGGTCCTCACAGCCTGCCAGAACCAGCCCTGCCGCAATGATGACGGCAGTCATCCTGATAAAAAATTTGCTCATTGTATTCCTCCTTAATAGTGAAATACACTCAAAGAGGCCCTCCCGTTCAAAGTTCACCGGGCAACGCCCGGCAGACTGTCGCATCTGTCTTTGACTCGGGGGCCTTCTTGATTCCCTGCTCTTACGGAACGACCACGGAAACAACCGGTCCCCGGGACGCCCGCTCTTCCGCCGTCATGATCCCCGGCCGGCTGCGGACCATGACCGGTTGATCCGTCCGTTTCCCGGGTATCCGGCCTGAACCTATACAACGCTCCTTAAAGACTTGACGCCCAGGGCGGCAAGTCGTGGTTTTGCCGGCTTTAACCGGTAATTTGTCAGCTATGGGAGGTGAATCGCCGGGTACAGCGAATGAGCCGTTCTGTCCGGCCTTGAGCGCGGTTTTTGTACGGGACGCTTCATGCCGGAGAATATACGCTATATATAGGGTGGGGATTAATGAAACTACAC
>JAISOQ010000234.1 GCA_031275515.1 Treponema sp.
TGGGGAGCCAACTCCCCGGTCAACGCCTTTTTCATGTTCAGTGGTAACCCCATGATGCTTCCCGAACCCTCCTTCGGGTAAGCATAGTTGGGTTAGATTTTTATTATGAGGCAATGCGAGAGATTGACGTATGTCGCAGGATGTGCTATACTGTTTTCATATAAGAGAGAATTCTGGGCCTCTATGAGACCTGAGGGAATTGCTCTTATACATACAGGTCCTACAGGAGACGCTATAATGATTTGCTTCTTTACCCCCCCCTGCAATTTGTAACAGTTTATATACGTAAGGGTCTTTATTTTTACCTATCTTCTATAAAAAACAGCAGTCCTGCGAATGCAGCAGAAATCCTCTTTCAACTGATAATCCTGGGGATCCTCAAAAATCTATCCCTTATACAGGCTGCGTTCATATCATCCATAAGATCTTCTCTGTATTTAATGCCAGAGGTTCTCGTACCGGCACAGAGCCGGAAGGCTGAACCCCCTTGTGATGGGTATAACCGCGTCGCGGTTGCCATATAGACGGAAGCCTCCAGATATCCGTCCGCCTTGCCCGCTTACTGGTATATCGGAGGGCTGCTTCCGTGCAAACTTTTTTACATGTGTGAGGAAAAATTATGCGTCAAAAAACATGGTTTTTCAAGGGTCTGCTGGGCGTAAGCCTGGCTTTCGGATTACTGCTGCTCAGCGGCTGTGATATGTCCAACGGTGATGAGGAAGAAAAAACAACCTACACCGTAAGTTTTAGTCCTGGAGAAGGCAGTGGTACTGCGCCGGAAACCAAGACCGTGGAAGCAGGGGGGTCATCATTCTGCCGAGTCAAGGGGATATGAACCCTCCGGCAGGGAAAACCTTCGGGGGCTGGAAAATAGAGGGCTCCACCAGCACTTATCAAGCAGGCGCGAGTTTGATGATCAATGGGAACGTGGTGTTTACCGCTACATGGAATACCGGGAACGGCGATAACGATCTATAATGGGGAATTTTACAACTACCCTTCAGGCAGGGTTGACCCCAATGGACGCTTGGAAATACGCAATACCGTGAACAGCAGCACGCTCCTCTTTAATGGAACCTTGGAAGGAGGAAATTATATCGGGACCATCGAGCCTTTAAGTTCTGTTCAGGTGAAACTGCCGGAGGAAAAGTTCTACACCATCCTGGCAGTGGACAAGGAGGAATGATAGGAGGTGATCCACAAAGTATGATAGGCATCAAACGGAATCATAGTTGATGTAAAAGAAAGCCATCTCAAACGCTTTCAGATGGTTGAACAGTTTTTTTGAAAAACAGCAAGTCTTCCGAAATGCCCTGAGTACCCGATGCCTCAGCCGGCAACTGTTCCCCTTTATCCCTAGTGTGTGTTCTTTTCCTGCCTCGTGGTGGTCTTGCTACGAAAGCCCTTATTAGCCGCCACCCAACATCGCATACAGCCGGAAGGGTATATGAAATGCAGAGCATCGGCGTTTACTTTTCCGCAGACAAGGAGGGCATGATATACTAAGCCATCACAATTTCCTTGAGGGGAATGATGCAGGTCATAGATTATCTGGAAGGGATACACGATCCGCAACGAACGGAGTATGGGAATATCCGGCACAAACTCATAGATAGTATCGTACTAGCCTTGACAGCAACGTTGTGCGGCTATGAAGATTACCAGGAGATGGAGGAATGGAAGAGGCTCAAGCTGGATTTTTTCAAAGGTTTTCTGGAATTGCCGCAAGGGATACCGGACGAATCGGCGGGTATTGCACTGCTTAAGTGCAGGAGGAGCGGGAAAACTGGCTTACGAACCTAAGGATACGGAAAAGAACGGCGGGAGCCGGGGCGCAACTGGTCAACATAGACGGGAAAACGATACGGGGGAGCGGGTTTCATGTGTGAAGCCTTGTTCTCAGAGTAAACGCCGAGGCCCTGGGGACAGGCCAGGGCGGCAGCACTGACTTTTTGATCGTTAAAATTTTGAGGCAATGCGGGTACTTGACAATCTATTCGCGTTTTAAGTATACTATTCCAACATCTATATGACCTGTCTGGTCTCAGGGAGCAAGAAATTGTGTATAGAATGAAATGCTTATGGTATGTGGTGCTATGCGCGGCGGTTCTCATTTCCTGCAGGGAGCGGACCGAAATACCTGTTCTTGAACAAGGCGCTGTCCCGACTCCCTTAGAGACTGTTCAGGCGCTCGCGAAAGACAATGAAGCGGCCGCCCTCTCGGTTATTACCGGTATCGAGAACTATCCGCGGGAGATACGGTCTATCTTTGAACGGGGGTATATCGTTTTTGGAATGACCGCCGCGGATCAGAAACCCTTTTTTTATACCGATGCGGAGTCAGGGCAGTTAATCGGGCTTGACGTTGAGATAGGATATGAAATAGCCAACTCCCTGGGAGTACGGGCGGTTTTTGACCGTGATGCGGTAAGTTTTGACGGGGTGGTGCTTAAAGTAGTCAACAAAGAGGTTGACGTGGCCTTGAGCAAGCTGAGCCGGACCCTGCGCCGCAGCGCTCTGGTACAGTTTACCGACCCTTACATAACCTTCAGGCAGGCTCTGCTCATAAATCGGCTGGAATTGGCGAAGGTCAGTTCCGAGGAAGATCTGCCCCGCTACATGAAGCAGTTCCGGGGAGAAATGGCCATCATAAAAAACTCCTCCTATGTGGGCTATGCTGAAAGCAATTTTCCCCTGGCGGTCAAAAAAACCTACGATACCTGGCCGGAATGTATAGATGCTCTTTTCGCGGGAGAAGTGCTCGCGGTATACCGTGATGAGGGGGAAATTCTCATCATCAATGAAATCAGGAAGGATTCGAGCATTATGATGAAACCGGTTTTTATAAGCGACAAACAGGATCCTATAGCTATGGCGGTGTCCCACGATGCGCCCCATTTACAGATGTGGCTCAATTTGTTTCTGAAAGATTATATTCTGCGGAACGGCAGCGAACTTACACCGGCAAAACTGGTGAAACGGCATTACGCGGGGAACGGGGAAAAATGATGGTCAAATTATTAAATATATCCAAACTATTAAAGCACCCGCTGATAATTTTAATCTCCGTAGCCATAGGCGTTTTTATCGGCTTGTATAACGCGCCTATTTCGGCTGTTTTTGGGGTTCACAGCTTCGCCCGAATGATCTCTATGCCCGGCCAGGTGTATCTTTTTTATCTGCAAATGACGGTTATTCCCATCATTATTACCGCCATTGCTTCAAGCATCGGCAAATTGCTGCGGAGCAAAACAAGCCAGGGCCTCATCAAAAGGATGTGCCTCGTGTTTCTGGTGTGTATCGCCGTAACCACGCTGGCCGGTATGTTTATAGGTATTGTGGGGCAGCCCGGAGGAGGCCTCGGCGAAGACACCCGTGCGCTTTTGACCAGCCTTATATCCTCGCAAAGCAGCGAAGAAGTGTCGGGAGTCCTTGAAATCAGCCTCTCCGCTACGGCGGACACGGCATCGGCGGTTAAATCCGGGCTTGAATCGTTTCTGACCAGTCTTGTTCCGTCCAACATATTCTCCGCCCTTGCCTTCGGCAGTACAATGGCGGTGGTGTTTTTTTCTATCGTCTTCGGGATCGCCATAGGTTTTGTCAATGATCAATCCGCGGACATGCTGATAAAACTATTAAGCGCGATTTTTGAAATCTTTCAAAAATTGGTCAGCGCGTCGCTGTACCTTTTGCCCTTTGCGCTTATCTGCCTTATGGCCGGACAGATTGCCCAAGTGGGAATCCTTATTTTTATGGCCATGTCAAAATTCATCATCCTGTACTGTGCGGGTACGGCGGTATTGTTCATCGTAACAACGGCGATCATCTGGATTCGGTCGGGAATTGCCAATCCCTTAAAAGTGCTTGTGCTGTTGTTTGAGCCTATCATGCTGGCCTTTGCCACCCGGAATTCAATGGCTACATTGCCCAGCGCCATCACCTGCCTGGATGATAAAATGAGTTTCGATCGGACCACGGTAAACCTTACCCTGCCGCTGGGTGTAACCCTGGGACGTTTCGGCAATGTCTTTTACTTTGCCGTCGCGGTTTTTTTTGTGATGCAGATATACGGCATGGAACCGGTTCCCGCCCAGTACGCCACGATTTTTTTCGGCGCTATACTCGCGGGAACCGCCACGGCCGGAGCGTCCGGCATCGTGACCCTCTCCGTTATCAGCATAGTCCTTTCCCCCCTCAACCTGCCTGTTGAGGCGGTGCTGGTCATTTTTATGGCCATTGACCCCGTTATCGATCCCTTCCGCACCTTCCTGCTGGTTTACGGAAACATGGGCGCCACAGCCCTGATTGCCGAAAAACGGCAAACTTACGGCGCCGACACCCTTTTCGTTATTATCAGGAAAAATCCTGACCGCAAGCCGGTGCTTTACCATGACAGGGAAGGAAACCTGGCGGGACTTGAAATTGAATTACTGCGGGAAATAGCCCTGCGTCTGAATAAAGAGCTGCTGATTCAGGAGGGGGCTCCTTTGGAGGGAGTCAAGACGGATATTATCGGCGGCGGCATCATAAAAACAGAAGATTCCCCGCCGGGCCTTATGTTTTCCCAGAGCTACGGCACCATCACGGAACACAACGTCAAGATGCACTTGTGCCTGCTCATCTCTCCGTTCAGCACCGATTCGGTAAAGATTAACGAGATCATTAAGAAGATCAATGCGGAAAATTTCCTGAAGACAAAGATGGAAACGGGCAAAATCAGGCGGTAAAAGGCGAACGTATAATGAACAGGAGTTTTTATAATGAGTGATTTGTTTCAAGCAGTAAAAACTTTTCGGATTAAACATGTCATTGTTTTTATCAATATGGTCTCTCTGATTTTTTCTGCTGCTATTATTTTGATTTCCATGTGGATAAGCTCGTCAAGAAACGCCAGGGAATTGTCGGAAGCCCTGATCTACGAAATAGAGGGGTCCATCGGCAACAGGCTGGTAAATTATTTTAATCCCGTCGAGGAGATAAACAACAGAACCGCCTATTTAATCAACACCCTTTTTGAGAATCCCCTGGAGAATAAAGAAGGGGAAGAAAAACTTTTTTCCTTTTACAATGAAGTGATGCGTACCAATTCCCGGGTAAAAATGGCCTATTATTCGGATACCCGCGGCGATCTGATGATGCTCAACCGGATGGCGGATGGTTCTTTTTCAAAACGCATGGTCCGCAATGACGGAAAAAACATCACCACCACCTGGGACCACGCGAATATCGCGTATTACGGAAATTACAACAATTCCGTTTTAGACGCCGCCGAGGGCTATGACCCCAGAAAACGGGAATGGTACGCAATCGCCCAGGAGCAGCGTAAGGCCTCCTGGACGCCGGTGTATCTTTTTGCCACCGATCACCTGCCCGGCTTTACCTGCGTGGTTCCCCTGTATGAAAAGGCAGGCGTCCTTTCCGGAGTAAGCGCCCTGGATATAACTGTTGATGAAATTTCCCGTTTTCTGGCAACCATACGGCCTACGCCGGGAACGAAAATCGCCCTTGTGGACGGCATGCATAACATAGTGGCCTTTCAGGCCGAAACCGAAGAGGATCTGGACAAATTGTTTACAGAGACCGTCGACGCAAACGGGGTAAGCGTTTTTGATATCCGCAACCTTGATCTGTTTCCCGACGAAGGTGTACGGTATATACTGCAGGAAACGCTAAACAGAAGCAGCGGACTCCAAACAATTAAATACGATGGCAAGCTGTACCGTTCTGCGTTTACCCCGATAACCATCGGAAACGGCCTGGGACTTTCGATAGGGATAATCATACCCGAAGACGATATTATCGGGAACGTAAAAAAGAACCTTGCCTATGTTACCGTATTTTCATGTTTAATTCTCGTCGTCATCATCATCGTCAGTTCCCTGTTTTCCAATTCCCTTGCAAAACAGCTGCAGACGCTGTCCGAGGAAATGGCAAAGATACGGGACTTTCAGCTTGATTCAAACATCGCTGTCACAACAGGCGTGAAAGAAATCGGCAATATGTATAACGCTTTTGAGGGGATGCGCATGGGTCTCAAAAATTTCAGGCGTTATGTCCCTTCCGATCTGGTGGCCCAGCTAATCAATAAGGACATTGATGCGAAAATAGGGGGCGAAAAGCAGGAAGTTTCTATCTTTTTCAGCGATATTGCCAATTTTACATCCATTTCGGAAAAAATTACCTCCGAAGCCCTCATGCAGCAGCTTAGCGTATATTTTGAGAACACTTCAAAAGTCATTTTGAAGAACAAGGGAACCATCGATAAGTATATAGGCGATTCGATTATGGCTTTTTGGGGCGCCCCCGTAAAACGCAACAACCACGCGGAAATGGCCTGTAGAAGCGCCGTCAATATACAAACGATACTCCATTCGATTTTCCGCGAATGGGCCAATCACGGAAAAGATCTGTTTTATACGCGCATTGGCATTCATAGCGGGGAAGCCATCGTCGGGAACATGGGCTATGAAGAACGGCTGAACTATACGGTTCTGGGGGATGCGGTAAATATCGCCAGCCGCCTTGAGGGGGTCAACAAGGTATACAATACCAAAATCATTGTAAGCCAAAACACCTGGGAACAATGCAGCGACCTGTTTGAATTTCGCAGGCTGGATAAAATTTCCGTTAAAGGCCGTCATGAGGGAATCATGATCTACGAGCTCTACGCCGAAAAGTACCAAATCGAAAAACCCGTACGGCAGTTGTTTTCTTTTTATGAAAAGGGCCTGGAATATTATTTTAACTGTAACTTTACGGAAGCCCTCAAGTATTTTAACGCGGTTCTGAAATACCGCCCCGGAGACGGACCCAGCAAGATAATGCGGGAACGTTGCCTGCTTTACCGGACCAGCCCTCCTCCTGAGGATTGGGATAGAACCTTTATACTGACATCAAAATAACGGGAGGTTTGTTTTGAAAGAAAAACGCAGTCCGCTTATCGGCATCATAGGCGGAGTGGGGCCCTATGCGGGTCTCGATTTCTTCAGGAACATTCTCAATAATACCGTTACATCATGTGATCAGGATCATGTCGGCACGGTTTTGATATCCTGCCCCGCTCTTATCCCCGACAGGACGAATTATCTTTTGGATGAAGAAACGGAGAACCCAGCCTTCGGCATGTTTGAATGCGCGAACCAGCTTGCCGTCGCCGGGGTAAAATACGCCGGGGTCGCCTGTAATACCGCCCATGCAAAACGTATTTTTGAGCCTTTTACAGCTATGGTCCGGGAAAAAATTCCCCATCTTGAAATAATCAATATGCTTGAAACCTGTATGCTCTATGTAAAACAAAACATGCCCGCTCTCCGCAATATCGGCTATCTGGCCACCAAGGGTACCTATAAGAGCAGGGTTTACCACGAGTATTTTAGGGCCGAGGACGGATTTTCCCTTATGGAACCGGAGGTTCAGGGGCAGGAACGGATACATGAGGCCATTTATTCAAAGGAATTCGGGATAAAGGCCTATTCCGATCCGGTACAAACCAAAGCGCGGAGTATCCTGCTTTACGAAACCTTTAAGCTGTTTGACCGCGGCGCGGAAGCGATTATTCTGGGCTGTACCGAACTCCCCCTGGCCGTAAACTCCGGTGATTTTCTGGTGCCCGTCTTTGACCCGGGAAAAATCATCGCCCGCAGGCTGATAGAACTCACAGCCCCGGAGAAGCTCCGCCGGGAATGAGCCCCCAATTTAAAATCAACTGGCGTTGCACTACCGCTGATGCCCGGATTAAACTGAAACGGCTATACCCGCAGTTTTAATAGTGCCTGGATACTAGTGGTTGCAAAATTTCTATGGGTCAAGTTCAGATTATACTCCGTGTAACTCCGCGGTTAAATATTTTGCGATTGCCGGATTCGTTCCTGATCCCGCCGGATTTGTTCGTCTTTCGCCGATAGCAGCCCCCGGCTTGCGGGCCGCAGCCCCTGATGTGCGGGAGGGGCGGCGATATTTTTCACGTCTCCCGCTTCAGACTACATCAACGGCTTTGGCATTGCGGTGGACGGAGGCTGACTGGCCCGCTGATTCATAATCACCGGCATCCAGTTCCAGGGAAGCCAGAATGAAGGGCCCCACCCCTTTAAAGTCATCAACCGATACGGGTTCATTTACATAATATTCATAGGTGCCGTCCCGGTAGGGCTTTCCCCCCAATCCCGCGACCTTGCATATTCCCCCAAGGTGGAGTTCCCCGTCGGCATCCTCCGCCAGCACCCGCGTCATAATGCCCTCATAGGCTTTCAGGGCGGCATCCTTTACCAGCGGTATATCCATTTGGGGAACCGCCCCGATCCGTATCATCTTGA
Organism: Treponema sp.; assembly: GCA_031275515.1. GTDB lineage: Bacteria > Spirochaetota > Spirochaetia > Treponematales > Breznakiellaceae > JAIRLK01. The sequence goes on from JAISOQ010000234.1 coordinate 8,313, forward strand.
GCAGGAAGTACACAAACATGGAAGATGCGGAAGTTTCAGGGTAATTTTTTTCCCGCTGTTCCTGATCCAGAATCTGATACCAGAGGCCGCTTTCTTTATCCTGATATTTGAGGATAGGCGCCATGAGGCGGTTGGCGATGGCCAAAAGGACGGCCCTGTCTTTTTGACGGGTTTCGGGAATAAAATCCAGGGTGTCTACCAGGGCCATGCAATACCAGCCCACGGCGCGGCCCCAAAAATGGGGGGAACAGCCGGTATCGGGATTAGCCCATAACTGCCGACGGGATTCGTCCCAGGCGTGGTATAAGAGCCCCGTCTTTTCATCCCGGGCTTTTGCTTCCATCAGGACAAACTGGTGGATCACATCATCCAGATCGCCGGGGGCGCCGAATTCCGACAGGTATTGGGCGTAAAAGGGCCCCTGCATGTAAAGCCCGTCCAGCCACATCTGGTAAGGGTATATTTCTTTATGCCAGAACCCGTTGGTTTTTGTCCGGGGCTGGGTGCGGAGCTGCCCCCGGAGCAGTTCAATGGCGGCGCGGTATTTTTCTTCCCCGTATTGTTTATACAGACAAAACAAAGTCTTTCCCGGATTGATCTGATCCAGGTTGTATTCATCCTCCCGGTAACCGGCAATGCCGCCGCCTGAAACTTTGGCATCGTACATGGTCTTTACCCAGCGGCAATAATCCGCATTGCCGGTTTGTTCACCGAGCGAAAAAATGCTCTGCAGCACAAGGCCGTGTTCGTAGTGCCACCTCACCTGATCCGGGGTATACCGGTTCATCACCGATAAAGCCATCCGCTCGGAAAGGGGCTTTGTTCTGTCTATCGCCGCCATCGGCTTATCCTTAAACTATTTGATGTATCCGTTAGCTTCACCGGCGGCAATCCCCGCCTTTTCCCAGTCGGCGCCGCCGAGCTTATCAAATTCCGCCACCCAGGCGTTCCAGTTGGCCTGGTTTAAGGCCCGCTGGCCGGTAAGGAATTCCACGACCCCCTGCTCATAGAACCGTTTCAGATCCGCGTTGGGGGAAGGAAGGGCGTCGGCGCCTATGTTCGGCGTCCAGGCCCGCTTCTGCATGTCAAAGAGGGTGGTCAGGGCGCTCATGGTTTTTCCCGACGTGGGGGCCTTGTAGGTAGGATACCGGGCCAGAAGCTCCACCTCGCTGTTATAGTAGACCATGTTTCTGAGCTGGGTAATGGGCTGCATTTCAGGCTTGGTGAATCCCTTGGATTCGTCGGGAATGCCGTTGACCGTGGGAGCCCCGTCGGGGCCGATTACGTAGTTCACTCCCCGCTCGCCCCAGCCCAGAAGGAAGTAGCCTTCATCGGAGGACATCCATTCCAGCAGCCTGGCGATAGCCGGCCCTTTCCCCGCCTGCATAGCCTTGGCGGACACGGCGTAGATCCGGTAAGCCTGGGTATACACGCCGACGGACTGCTTGCCGCTGGGCCCCTTGGGAGGATCAATAACTATCCATTCGCCGTTGGGGAAGTTCTTGTCAAAGGGCGCGTAATTGGATTCCGCGGCATAGGCGGCGTTTTGTTCCCGCATAACCCCAAAACGTCCCTGCTTCCAGGCGGCCCGGAAATCGTCTTTGCTGTAACTCATCCAGTTGGGATCGATGACCTTTTCATCCACCATCCGTTTTACATAACTCAGCGCGTTAAAATACTCGGGCTTCCGCACGTTAAGCCCCGCATTGGCTTTGGCAAGATTCCAGGTTCCGGCCACTCCCCAGGCGCCAAAGATCGGATCAAAACGGCGGCCCAGGCCCTCTTCAAAATTGTTGATTTCGATGAAGGCGCCGTAACCGTAGGTGTCCGCCCGGCCGTTGCCGTCGGGGTCCTGGGTCGTAAAAGCCTTCATCACGGTGAAGAGTTCTTCCGTGGTGGCGGGAACGGACAGCTTGAGTTTATCCAGCCAGTCCTTGCGGATCAGAAGCCCTTCGTTTTTCGCGATGGCGCCGGGGGAGGCCAGGCCGTAGGATTTTCCGTTAATGGTGGTAAAACCCCGGCTGTCCGCGTCGTACTGGAGTTTGGTCCGGTTGGGCATCTGGGCGTAGAGCTCATCCACCGGAGCGATGACCCCGACCTTGGCGATATTGAGGAAGGGGTCCCGGCGGACCATAAACAGATCCGGCAGGGTATTGGCCGCGGCGGCCGCATTTATTTTGACATCCTGATCCGACTCGTTGGACGGCAGGGCGTTTAATACCAGGTTGATATTAAGTTTGTCCCTGATAAGCTGCAAGACCTTCCAGTCAGCCGGAGGCGGCCCCGCTTCGGTTACCGCCGCGCCGTACCAGAGTTCGATGGTAACCGGCCCTGATGAGGCCGCGTTTTTTTCACTTTGAGATCCGGCGAATACCGGGACCGCAAAACACAAAACCAGCGACATCACAGCAATAAATTTCACTCTTTCTTTCATAAATCACTCCTCCAAAAAATATTATCATCGGATTTTAAAAATCCGGTTCCTCCGAAAACACGCTACCCCTTCACGCTCCCCAGCAAGGTGCCCCGGGTAAAATATTTCTGAATAAACGGATAGGCGGCGATCATGGGGATGGCGGCCATAAACACGCTGGCCGCTTTAATCGCCTGGACCGGGGCTTCCCCAAAGGCGTTGACCTCCACGAATTCATTCATGCCGCTGGCCATGAGGATGTTCCGCAACAGGATGGGCAGGGGCTGCAGGGCGTTGTTGTTGATATACAGCATGGCGTGAAAAAAATCATTCCAGAATGAAACCCCGTAGTAAAGCCCTATGGTCATAATAATCGGCTTGGACAGAGGAAGGATGATCCGCACAAGCACATACCATTCGGGGGCGCCGTCAATCCGGGCGGATTCCTTTAATTCGTCGGGAATGCCTTCAAAAAAGCCCCGCATGATCAGGCAGTTGTAGGTGCCGATGGCGCCGGGCAAAAAAATCGCCGCCAAATGGTTGGTAAGCCCCAGCCGGGTTATCACCATGTATGTGGGAATGAGCCCCACGTTGAAAAGATAGGGCAGCAGTACCAGCACGTTAAAAAATTTCCGCCCCGGCAGGGTCTTTACCGACAACACATAGGCCAGGGGGATGGTGAGGAACAGGGCGCTTGCTATCCCCCATACAAAAATCTTAACACTGTTGATAGAGGCGTTGAGAAACCCGTTGTTTCCCAGAAGGGACCGGTACGCCGCGGTCGACCACTTCCAGGGGGGCAGGAACATCCCCTCCAGGTTGGTCCCGATAAAGGTGTTGGATCTGAAGGAAAGGGTGATGGTGCTCCACATGGGAATGGCTACCAGGATCAACACGGCAACAAGAAAAACATCAATAACGGCGTAAAAGATCCGATCCTCAAAGGTGAGCCTGACCACAACGCTTTTTACCCGTTTTGTTTTCATGTCTTTTTTCACGCCCCCATCCTAAAAAAGCGAAGAATCGCTGAGCCGTTTGACCGTCCAGTTGGAAGCCAGAATCAGGGCCAGGCCGATGACGCCTTTGAAGATCCCCACCGCGGTGGCAAGGCCGAACTGGAATTCCAGGAGTCCCTGGCGGTATACCCAGGTGTCGATGATGTCCGCCACGCTGTACACGGGAATCGAATAGAGCATAAACATCTGGTTAAACCCCGCGTCCAGAATGGTTCCCAAACGGAGGAGCACCACCATGACAATCACCGGCCTGATGGAGGGCAGGGTGATGTACCAGACCCGCTGGGGAGCGCTCACCCCTTCCACCACGGCGGCTTCAAACAGGGACGGATCAATGCCGATGAGGGCGGCGATAAAGATGATCGCGCTCCAGCCCATCTCCTTCCAGGCGTCGGAAAAAATCACTATCCAGGGGAAGGTTTTGGTATCGGTCATAAAGGCCCGGGCCTCTCCGCCGAAGGCTTTGATAACATCGTTGACAATCCCGTCGCCGGGGGCCAGGAGGGCCAGGAGTATGCCGTACATGATAACCCAGGAAAGGAAGTGGGGAAGATAGGCCAGGGTCTGAACCAGTTTGGCAAGCCGGGGCCGGGCGCATTCATAGACGGCTACCGCCAGCAGTATTGCCGCGGGAACGCTGATCAGGAGTTTTCCGAAGCTGTAAAACAGGGTGTTCCGCAAAAGTTCAAAAAAATAGAAGGATTTAAAAAAAGTCTGAAAATGGGTCAGCCCGATCCAGCGGCTTCCCAGAATCCCGTCCAGGGGCATAAAATCCCGAAAGGCGATCTGCCCGTTCCAGATGGGAAGGTACTTAAAAATAATATAGTAAGTCAGCGGAATGACCAGGAGGACGTACACCGACCGGTGCCGTTTGATCTCCCTGCCAAGACGCCTTCCGCCGGGCCCCATAACGCCGTGCTTCATACCAGCTTTATGATAACCGGGAATTCCGGTAAAATGCAGGCTGGTTATTGGATTATTCCGACCTTTTTCGTAATTGCCCCGGAGGACAGCCGTATATCTTCTTAAAAACCCGGCAAAAATAGGCCTGATCCTGGAACCCGCAGCGGGCGGCGATTCCCTGGATGGTTTCGCCGGTCCGGCGGAGCAGTCCCGCGGCGAGGAAAACCCGGTACCGGTTCAGGTAATCCCAGAGGGAGAGTCCCATTTCCCGGTGAAAAATCCGGGTCAGGTAGTCCTCGCTCACATGAACCGCCTCCGCCAGCTTCCACCGGGAAATGGGGGAACCGGCGTATTGGTTAAAGTAGAGGATCGTTTTTTTGACCAGTGCCCCTGTGTGGGGGGGAAGGATTTCATCCCCCGCGAGCAGGGCCTTGATCCGCAGGCGGAATTCCCGGGAGGAAGCAACGGCGGCGTTGCAGATGATGAGCCGGGAGTACCCGCTTAAAGCCATGACCTCCGCGGCGGAATCAATCAGGCTCCCTATCATAACAATGGGCGCCGTTGCCGTCAGGGGATGCCGCCGGACAGCCGCGGCGGTTTCAGGGTTCACCCCGTTGACCAGGATCAGCGCCGGGCAAAGCTCCGCCACCGTTTCGTTAAAAAGCGCCATGGAATCGATATTGATAATATCCGCCTGAATTTCACCCTCCGTATCGATCCGGGGGCAGGCTCCGGTTTCCGGGAGGCCGACGGTGAGGATGATTCCCCGCGCCGGGGATCGCAGGGCGTTTTCCACCGCCTCGGCAATGGAGGTTTCCGAACCATAGGTTCCGGTAAAGCCGTAAGTTCCCCCCGCGGAAGGCCGCTTCCCGTAACACAAAAAAGGAAGCGTCCCAAACCCGGGCTGCCGCCGCAGGCGCAACACCTCCAGGTACTCCTCCCTAGTTGAAACGGCGGCGTTCCAGACGATAAAGGCGGTTCTGCCCGGAAGCTCCGCGGATTTTTTGATATCCCGCACCAGGGGCAGATCAAAAAAATTCGCCGGCAAAAGCGCGGCGTCGGAAAGGCTCAGTACGTGATCCCGCCGGCCCACCGCCTGAACAACGGCCTCCCCGCCGGTCAGGGTTGTCCAGGGAAGCGTCAGGGCGCACCGCGCCTCGTCCCGGGAAAATTCCCCGCCGTGGCTCAGGATGATCTGTTCGGCTAACAGGATGCCCTGTTCCCGCCTGACCCCCGGCGCCGTTCCGTTTTTCCGGGCCCGGCGGAAATTCACCGCAAGCCCTCCCCAGGTCAGGGCCGCGGATACCCTGTCCCCGTATTCCTCCCGGATAAGGGAAAAACACTGGGACAGGCGGGCCGTATCGCCGCAGAGGAGGGGAAACGCACCTATCCCCGGCAGGAGTTCATCGGGATCAAAAAGGGTCTTCCGCAGGGCCGGCTCATCAATCCGGGAGAGGGTTAAATCAATCAAACTGTCCGCCTCGGCTTCCCGGGAACTTATCAGGGATTTCAGCCTGGAAATATCGTCCCCTATGCCGCCGCCGGGGGGAATTTTTTTCCCCAGCTCCTCAACCTGCTCCATCACCTCCGAGAGGGGATCGTACAGTTCATGCTCCAGGGCCCTCAGCAATTCGGACTTCGCCCGTTCCGCCTGCTCGGCAATCCGTTTTGCCCTGACTACCTCTTCCAGCAGGGAAATGCCCTTGAGGGCGTAACTGACGGCGGAACGGAGTTCCTCAAAAATCACGCCGTCATAGACGGGAACATCATGGACAAAATACCCCAGGGACTGGTTTTCGATAAACAGGGGCTGAACCATAAATACCCCGTCGGCGTACTGGGCTTTGAGGTCCGCGGGAACCAGAAGCTGCGCGGGAAAGGGTTGTTCCCGCCGGGGGCTGATTCCCAGAGGTGAAAAACTCCCCACGCAGCGGGAAATTTTTTCATCCTCAAAAAGTACGATAACCGCGGTGGTGATCCCGATTTTCGGCAGATGCCGGGCCAGGCTCCGCACCAGGCCGCCCCGGTCACGGGCGCCCAGCAGTTCACACTTCAGGGAATTCAGGGCCGTGTTCCACTGCTTCTTTTCATACTGTTCGTGGGTGGTAAGCCGCTCCCGGATGTGGAAGATGGTCCGGTACAGGGCCGGCTCAATCCGGGAAAGGCTGTCCGGGGGAAGGAGGCCGGAACGGGCAATGTCCCCCAGAAGCCCGAGAAGCCGTTCAATATCCCGGCCGGAATGAAAAAACCGGATCAGGACTTTTTCAAAGAGATGAAAAAAAACATCTTCCCTGCCGCGGAACAGGGCGTCAACAACCGGAAACACCAGATCTTCGGCATAGCCGGATTCAAGATTGAGATAAGCGGCGGCCATCCTGATTATGGTCTCCTGGGCTGCGGCGTGAGGTTCCGCCTTTTCAAAGAAATGTTCACCCCCGGTTCCGCCGGTATGGTAATAGTCACAGCCGCAGGACTCCCGGATGACAAGTTCCGACGCTAACTGCACGTCCTTTATGTCCGGGGGTTTTTTGCCGAGGAGTTTCAGAACAATGCCGAAGGACCGGCCGCTTAATTCGGTGTAGGGGATATGCACCGTTGACAGGGGGCTTTCCGGTATCCTGCTTTCAATGGAATTGTTGAATCCCCCGGCGCGGTAATCCCGGGGCACGTGATAGCCCTCCTTTAAAAGGTAATTAACCGCCCCCAGCGCCATCAGATCGCTGGAGCCGATAAGGGTGTCAAAATCCCGGCCCGGCGCCAGGGAACGGTCTTTAAAAAGCTGGGCCGCCGCGGCATCCCCGCTGTTCCAGTTGAAAGGTTCCGTAACCAGGGGGCTTTCCGGCGGAGCAGGCAGCCCCGCTTCCCGTAGCGCGTCCCGGTAGCCCCGGAGCCGGGCCACGGCGGACTGGTGAAAATCAGGCCCCCGGAGAAAGGCTATGTTCCGGGCGCCGTGAACCCGGATACAGTGGCTGACCAGGGCCTTCATTCCATTGTAGGCGTCGAATTCAACGCAGGGGTGGCCGGGAATCTTATAGGCCAGGGTGACATAGGGCAGGGGATCAAACCCCGAATGAAAAGCCTCAAACTCTTCCGCCGTTTCAGTATACCGTATGGTTGAACTCCAGCTGATGAGGCCGTCCAGATTTTCCGTATTCACCAGGGAATACACCGGGTTCCGGAGATTCTCCGAATCCTGCCGGGCGTTCAGCCTTCCGCCGGGGAAAATAAAAAGGCTGGCGTTTTCGATCTGCGCGGTTCTGACAAAACAGGGCCAGACATTCAGGGATGCGCCGGTATGAATAGAAGCCAGGGCGAGCCCTATTCTTTTTTTAGCGGAAGCCATACCGTATTGTAACGGCAGTCCGGGTCAAAGGCTACCGGTCTATAAACCAGGGCAACAGCGCTTAACACGGAAAAATACGGCTTCCCCAAGGTTCTATCGTGCCGCTCCTGCAATTACCGGGGGGGAAGCGTCCCCCCCCGCCTCCAGCCCGCTTCGCGGTCTTCCGGCTCCCCCCTCTGCGGGGGCCGGGCGGCCAGTCGCTTTCCGCCCCCGCAACGCCCCCAGGGCCAGGCGACGCAACGCCCCCGGAACTTGCCGCAAATTTCGTGGAGTTTGCGCTTGCGCAAACTCCGAGGTGAACCCGCAGGGTTCGCCCCGCAACGCCCCCGGGGCCTGGCGACGCAACGCC
>JAISOQ010000103.1 GCA_031275515.1 Treponema sp.
CAGCGGGAACGGACCTGCCTGGCAACTGCCTTTTTCTCTTGCATAGTTAACCCCATGTTGACCTCCGATAGCTGTGGTTACCGGATAGTCTGCCTTGATTTGGGTTACTTTTTCAATGAAGCAACGCGTATAGTAGATTTTTTTTATGCCCATCTGTATAATATGAGCTGGGAGCTGATTTTCTGTCTTTATGGCTACGGTTGTCTGAAACAACGGAAATACTGTAGTACATGCGGAAAATTTGTGCAATAGCCCTTTCTGACTAAAAGGATACAAACAAGCCGTAACCTCCTCTTATCAAAGAAAGTCCGCGAATTATGCGCGTGAAAATCAGCCTTCATTCGCGGCCAAATTTTTTGACCTGCCCCGCAAACTCCTGGGTAAAATCTTTTTTTATGCTATACTACAAAAATATGTGTGACTTTCGGCGCGTTTTTTTCTCTATTGTTTTTACCGGCCTTTTTTTCACGGACCTTTCCCCCGGTCCTGTCTCCGCTTTGGATATACGGACGAAAAGCCTGGATATGTTCATCATCATCGACGGGTCCTTGGCCCTTTCAGACGGAAAGGACGCCGCAATACAGTGGCTCTGCGGCTATGCGGTGGACGGCATACTCCGGGAAGGGGACCGGCTTACCCTTTGGCTGGCTTCGGATTCGGCCTGGCAGATCTTTTCGGGACCTCTTTCCGGGGCGGATTCCAAAGAAACCCTAAAGTCCCTGATCCGGTCAATAAACCTCCAGGGAGACGCTGCGGATTACAAGGGAGCCCTCAAGGCGGCGGCGGAAAAAGAAGCGGCTGCCCGGGGCCTGACCTATACCCTCATCATCAGCGGGACCCGGGCGGGGTACAACTCCTTTCCCGGCGGCGAAGAGGAGGCGGCCCTGGCGCGGTACTCCCGGATGCTGGATTTTGCCGGCTGGCGGGGGATTGTAATATCCCAGGGAATAGGAAACCGGGTGCGGCAGGCTGCCGCCGCATTCGCGGAGTAAAAAGACAAAAACCCGGCGGAAACCTGCACAGGGCGCACGCGGGTCAGAGGTAAATCTATGGCAAAGAAAATATCCGGTTTTATCACGGCTTTTATATTCTTTCTTACAGCCCTTGTAATAGGGGTTCTGTTTTTCATCCCCGAGCGTATCTTCAATCGTCCCGAACGCCCGCCAAAACAGACGCGCATCGTTATCCCCCAAACCCGGTTTCCGGAAGACGCCTACGACGAAGAATATCTGGCGGAAAAGCTGGCCTACGAGGATAACAGAAACGCCAAGGCTGCCCTTGACGACGGGGAAACCATCGTTTCCGTCCTGACCCAGGATTTTGACGGAGACCTTCAGGATGAACAGATCATCGCCTATCGCAATCTTTCCCAATCGGGAAGCCCGATTTATATTACCTACATTCAGTACGACGATCAGACTGGAGGCTATAAACGAATTTGGAACAGCCCCACCATCGTTACCCGGCCAGGGACCGTTTCTCTGTATACCCAGGACCTTTTGGGAGACCGCAGCGTCTCTGTAATCATCACCGGGATGAACGCCGAGGGAGAGCATACCCTGACAGCGCTGCGGAAAAACGCCCTCCCCGCGGATCAGGACGCCGGGGAAACCGGCAGCGTCCCTTTCACGAAAATCGCGGAAATACACATCGACGGCTCTATCTCTGTTCGGGAGGTTGAACGTACCCAGGCTTACCAGCGGGGCCTCTCCAAAGGCCAGAGTTTCACTATAGCCGCCTATGGCCGGGACAACGATTCCACAAATATCCTGGACCAAATCGAAATCACCTATGTTTACAATCCGGCTGCGGATTTCTATGAACAATCCAAGATCACCCATATACCAGGAACCCAGATTGAACAGCGCCGGGTCAGAAACCTTCTCGACGGTAATCCCGAAGTTTTCGAGCGGTTTATCGACGGCCTGTGGTATTATGCCGATGCCGAAGGCCTGCCGGACAGCCGGCAGTATATATATTTCGATCTCCCTAACCGGGAACTGATTTTTTACAGCGATGACAGCCAGCAGGTATTCATCTGGCTCAATTCCAGTTCTACCCGGTACGGAATCTACGTTTCAAGCCAGAACCAATCCGTCACCACTCTGCGGCGTTCCTTGAACATCGAACTTGAATCCATGGACAGCATACGCATCAAGGTTTCCGAGGATGTACGCCTGAAACTGGGGGTGGACGACTCCTGGGACGGGTCCTACCGGCAGGCAAAAAACATGACAGCCGGCCTTTCAGACGGTGTTCGTCCTGTAACGCCCTATCTGGACGCTTCCTACGACGGGTCCATAGGTAAACTGGTTTTCTCCAAAGACGGTTTCTACGAATTATACACTCAGGGGGCAGTCCGTAAAGGCAAATACGCTTTCTTTGCCCTGGACGATCGGGAACTCCTGGAACTCCGCCCGGGGGGCATTACGGGTCTCCCCCGTGAAACCTACCTTGTTTCCTGGCACATCCCGGAATCCTCAGAGGTTTTCCAAAAAGACCTCACCCTGATCCGGGTCCGCCTTGGAACCCAGGGCATACAGGAAGTTCTTCACGAGGCCGCCATTTCCCTTGTCCCCGCCGGAGCGAACGGCTCGTGATACCGGGCTAGGAACCGGAATACACCGGGAAAGATTCAAATCCTGCATCTTTGAGCTTTAAAATGGTATCGTTCATGTTTTCTCCCGGAGAAACGCCTACGGCCCAGTATTCCTTCCCGTTCACCAGGCGCCGGGTTATGAGGGGGGTAAAGCCCGCTTTTTTAAGCCGCTCCGCCATTACCGCCGTATTCTCTTCCCTGCTGAAAAGACCGGTCTGGAGTATGGAAGAAGCGGCGGTCTGGGATGCAGGAACAGGCGCGGCGCCCGCCTTTGCCCCGGAAACCGGGCCGGGCCGGGGGCTGTCCGCGGCAGGTTGAGGGCTTCCGGCAGCCGCGGCGGGTTCGCTGAGCAGGATCCCTTCCCTGCCGGGCAGGAGGAGCCACATGGCGGTGGAAGATTTCAGGGCCTGCCCGGCGGCGGGCAAGTCCCGGATGATACGGGCTTCGGGGCTGGAAGGGTATTCCTTTTCCAGGCGGGTTCTGTAGGCGTCTTCCCCGGTGATACGCCAGAGGGTATAAAGTACGGAAGGCCGCTTGTCCGCATACTCCGGGCTTCTGAGAAAGGCGTCCAGGACCGCTCCGTTCCCGGTTTTAAAGGCCTGAATTTGGGAGCCCAGGTACCGGGCTTCTGTCTGTACCTCCCGAATCTCCCCGGTGAGGAGGATATTCCTAACGTACTCCTCCGCAGCGTCAAACTGTCCCATAGCGATAAGACAGCGGGCTCCTTCCAGAAGGCTCGCGCCGTCCCGCTTTCCCGGTTCCGCCGCCGCCGCCTTAATCCAGGCGTCGGCAGCCCCTTCAAGGTTTCCCGAAAGGGCCAATAACCGGGCAAGGCGCGTAAGCGCTTCCTTCCTGCCGACGGCGGAAACCTCCGCCGTTTGGGTTTGAAGGGCTTTCCCCAGGGTTTCCAGCTCCCTGGTCAAGAGGAAGGAACCGTTTTCCTGAGCGTACAGACAAAGGCCCGCACAGAAGAAGATCAGAACGGCCAAAACAAAGCGGCTCCGCGGGGATGGGGAATTAATCGATCCCATAGGGACTTTCATTCTGGAAGGAAGACGCTTCGGAGGCTTCCTCGCCGGAAACTCCTCCTTTTTTCTTTTTCACAGATTTTTTCCCCGCAGGCGGGGGAAGTTTGGCTGATTTTTTTTTCAAACGGAACGAGATTGACAAGGGAATGGCGCAGAGCAGGCCCAGGGCAAAAGAGCAAAAAACAGTGAGAAACACCGGCACGTCCTTAATAGGCTCAAAGCCGGGGAATAAAGAAATATTGCAGGTATTCCCCAAATTCAGGGTTATGAATACGAGAAGAATTCCAAAAAGAACTATAAATCCTATCAATCGCCAAGGCATAAATTGATCTCCTTTGAACGAAAAGTATTTCCCCGCAGGGATGAAAGAGTGACTCTGGCAAAAGAACCTATCAGAGAAGGCGAACCGGAAACCACAACCATTTCATCTTTTTCAGTACGGGTTATTAATTCATCGGCATTTTTCCGGGAAATTCCCTCTATTAATACATTTTCCTTCATCCCTATACGGTTTTCAAGCAATTCCCGGGTATGCCGCTTTTGAAGGGCTATGACCCGGGCCAGCCGTTCCCGCTTGGCCGCCTCGGGGATGCGTCCCGGCAAATCGCAGGCAGCGGTCCCTTCCCGGGGGTTGTAATGGTACATATAAGCGTAGAGGAACCGGACTTCCTCCATAAGGGAGAGGGTCTCTTCCAGGTCCGCCTCGGTTTCTCCGGGAAAGCCTACGAGGATGTCCGTAGAAAGGCTCACGTCCGGCATGGCTCTGCGGATTTCCGCCGCCAGGTCCAGGTAGGATTCCCTTGTGTACCGGCGGTTCATGGCCCTGAGCATCCTGTTGGAGCCATGCTGGACGCAGAGGTGGAGATGCCGGCAGAACACCCGGTTCCCCGCCATGACTTCTATGGTCCGGCGGGAGAAGTCTTTTGGGTTGGCCGACAAAAACCGTATCCACTCTATGGGACTGCCCTCCGTCTCCCTGGCCGCCAGTTCCAGGAGGCCGGGGAAGTCCAGGGTCCCGCCCTCCCCTTCCCAGCGGTAGGTGTTGACGTTCTGCCCCAAAAGAGTGATTTCCCTGACCCCCCGGCTGGCCAACAGGCGGATTTCTTCTTTTATGGAAGAAGGGTCCCTGGATATTTCCCTGCCCCGCACATAGGGGACTATACAATACGAACAGAAGTTGTTGCACCCGTGCATGATAGGCACAAAACTGCGGAACCGGCCTTCTTCAAGATGGGAAGACGAAAAGGCAAAGACCGGTTTTTCCCCGGAAAGGTGAAGCTCCCTCTTACCCTGCTCCACGGCTTCCAGGATCAGGGGGAAAACGGAACGGGAGGAAGTTCCCATAACATAATCAACCGCCCCGGCCCTTTCCTTGAGGCCCTCTCCCAAACGCTGGGCCATGCAGCCGGCTACCACCAGGGTAAAGGGCCGCTTCTTTTTCAGGGCGGCGTATTGGGCCAGCCGGCCCAAGACCCGTTTTTCCGCAGTTTCCCGGACCGAACAGGTGTTGAGCAGTACGAGATCGGCGGTTTCCCCGTTTTCCGCAGCCTGCCAGCCCCGCTCCTTCAGCACAAGGTCCAGAGCCGCCGATTCGGCGGTATTCATCTGACACCCGTAGGTTTCAAAAAAATAGGTCACGCTCTGTTTTTAAGCCCTTTGATGAATTTGACGCCGTTCCAGATGCCCATTGCCAGAAGCCCTATAGCGCCTATGGCAAGAAGGGTTCCGGCCAGGGGCTTTACTATCCCGATTTTGGAGAGGATGGTAAGCCCCCCCGCAGCCGCGGCAAAGATTCCGGGCTTCCGATCCTCCGGGTCCTTGGACATAGCGGCTCCTATGCCGACTACCCCGATTACACCCCCCGCGATAATTCCAATAACCGGGGGAAGCGCCCCGGCAATCAAAAGGCCGGCGCCCCCGATGAGACTGACTATTGCGGTTACCCCCTGTTTGGCTAAAATATTAGTCGGAGTATACCTGTTCCGGGATTCTATATCGTGCATAAATTCCCCCTCTCGTTCATTATAATAAAATTATTCGATAAAATCAGATACGGAGGCTCCGTCCCCGCGCCCCTGCTAAGGGGATTTATCCCCAGGGGACTTGTCCCCAAGGGCCTTAGACCCCCCGGCCCCCCAGTCCTCCGCCGCCTGCGCCAGGTTCCGCAGGAGCATGGCGATGGTCATGGGACCCACCCCGCCGGGTACGGGGGTAATGACCGAAGCCCGTTCCACAGCCCCCTCAAAATCCACGTCCCCTTTAAGGCGGTAGCCCTTTTTCGCCGCCGGGTCCGGCACGCGGTTTACCCCCACGTCTATGACCGCCGCCCCTTCCCGGATCATGTCCGCCGTGATGAGGCCCGCCTTTCCCGCTGCGGCGATAAGGATGTCCGCCTGCCGGGTATAAGCCGCCAGGTCCCTGGTACCCGTATGGCACAGGGTTACCGTAGCGTTGAAGTCCCGGCGGGAAAGCAGGTTTACCAGGGGCTTCCCCACGATATTGGACCGGCCTACCACCACCACGTGGGCCCCCGCTATGGGGACGTTCATCTCCCGGAGCAGGGCCGCCACCCCCTGGGGGGTACAAGGCACAAAGCCGGGTTTTCCAAGGACCAGGTTCCCCACCGAAACCGGGTGAAACCCGTCCACGTCCTTTCGGGGATCTATGGCGGAGATCACCCGGTCTTCCCGTATATGGGAAGGCAGGGGGAGCTGGACCAGGATACCCTGAACCGCCGGGTCCCTGTTCAGACCGGCGATATGGGCAAGGAGCGCATCTTCCCCTGTGTCCGCAGGAAGCCGCAGGTCCCGGCTTGTCATACCCGCCTCTTCCAGGGCCTTTGCCTTGGCGGTTACATAGGAGAGGCTCGCCGGGTCCTCCCCGACAAGGATGACCCCCAGACAGGGGATGAGCCCCTTTTCCCGGAGAAGGCGGACCCGCTCCCGGACCTCCGCCCTAATCCTTTGGGCCGCCGCTTTTCCGTCAACTACAACCGCCGCCATCTTCATCCTCCCGGGCTGTCATCACTAAAAATTGTCCCCGGATCGCCCGGATCTCAAAATTCCTCCTCCCGGCCTCGTTGCTGATACCGAAAAAACCCCGGTTCCAGGGGAGGCCCCCGAGGGGCCACTTGAGCCCCCGGCTTTCGGCCTGCCAAGGCCCGGTTCCCAGGGGAAAGACGGATATGCCGTCAAGCCGCAGGTTTTCCCGCAGATCCTCCGGGGGGGAAAAGACCGCCCCTTCCTTCAGGCAGAAGGCGTCTTCCCGGGCCGTAACCCACCGGTCAGGCGTTCTGTCCCGCTCAAAGAGGGAACGAATGGCCAGAAGGTGATCCGTCCTGCCGCCGCCGCCGCCTATAAGCCAGGTCTCGTCACATCCCCGGTCCCAAAGGAAACGCAGGGCCAGTTCCGTATCCGTATCGTCCTTATCTTGGGGGTACCGGAAGACCCGGTCTGCCGGGTACTTTTCAAGCCTGCCCGGATCATCCAGGGAATCCATGTCCCCGATGACAAGGTGTACCGCTATGCCGGCGTCTTCGGCGGCCATAAGCCCCGAATCGGCGGCGGCAATGAGAGCCGCTCCTTCAGCTAACTTTCTGCGCCGGTTAGGGGACGGCCCTTCCCCGCCTATAAACGCGATTCCCCGCAATGCTGCCTCCCAATGGATGATAGACGCCGGACTTTTTTGCCCGGCACAAATGCCTTTTTTAAGATTCTTCATTATAATATACTGTCTCTTAATGGGCAACGCAGAAATTCATCCAATATTGAAAGAAGTGGCCGGGATATTTAACCAGGGGGGGAAGCAGGCGTTCCTCGTGGGGGGCGCGGTCCGGGACATTCTGAGGGGGAAAAAAGCCCATGACTGGGACCTGGCCACCGACGCCCGGCCCGAAGAGGTGACTGCCCTTTTCAAAAAAGTCATCCCCACGGGGATCAGGCACGGGACGGTGACGATCCTCTACAAGGGGAATTCCCTGGAAGCGACTACCTTCCGCACCGAGTCGGACTACATCGACGGCAGGCGGCCCGGACGGGTGGAATACGCCGCCGCCATCGAGGAGGACCTTTCCCGCCGGGACTTCACCATGAACGCCCTGGCCCTGGAACTTCCCGGCGGACGCCTCGTGGACCCCTTTGGCGGCGCGGAAGACATCAAACGGGGGCTCATCCGCTGCGTGGGCAGGGCCGAAGAACGTTTCAACGAAGACGGCCTGCGGCCCTTGCGGGCCCTGCGCTTCGCCGCCCAACTGGGGTTTGCCATTGACGAGGCCGCCCTGGAGGCCATTCCCGGCGCCCTGGGAACCACGGCCAAGGTCTCCCCCGAACGGGTCCGGGACGAACTGGACAAGATCCTCGCTTCCCCCAAGCCCTCCGCGGCCTTTCTCCCTATGGAGAAGACGGGCCTCCTCGCCCTCCTCCTCCCGGACCTGGCGGCCTGCCGGGGTGTCGAACAAAAGGGATACCACCGCTTCGACGTACTGGACCATTCCCTTTTGGCCTGCGACTATGCCGCCGCAGAGGGTTTTCCCCTCCAGGTTACCCTGGCGGCCCTGTTCCACGATCTGGGGAAGCCCCTTACCCGGAAGCTGATAGACGGCGTTTGGACGTTTTACCGCCACGAAAGGGAATCCGCCCGGCTGGCCGGGAACATCATGAGGGCCTACCGGTACCCTAATGCCATAATCAGCGCCGCAGTTCATCTTATAGAGGAACACATGTTTTTTTACGACGGCTCCTGGACGGACGCGGCGGTGCGGCGCTTTATCATCCGGGTTGGGGAGGAAAACCTGGAAGACCTTTACGCCCTGCGCCGCGCCGACTCCTTCGGCGCCGCCGGCACAGCCCCCTCTCCTGCCCTGCTCCTTCCCCTCATACGCCGGGTAGAAACGGTCCTGGCCCAAAGCCGGGCCTTCTCCCTCAAAGACCTGGCCGTCTCCGGGAAAGACCTTATGGCCCTGGGCATCAACCCCGGTCCGGGTATGGGGATCATCCTGAAGGAACTCCTGGAAACCGTAGTGGACGACCCGGCTCTCAACACAAAGGAAAAACTTCTGGAAATCGCCGCCAATTACGCGGAAATGCG
>JAISOQ010000038.1 GCA_031275515.1 Treponema sp.
TGCGGGGGCATTGGCAGGTGGAAAACAAGCTGCACTGGCACCTTGATTAACCTTTGGGGATGACCGGAATACGACCATGAAGAAGAACGGGGCGCAAAACCTGCAAACGATGAAGCGGGTGGCGCCGGCGATTCTTTCACCGGCACAGACGGCGTTTGATGACCGGAGTTTGAAGGGTATCCGGTTTATGCCGGCGCTGAGTTTCGAGCGGCACATTGAGACCATTTTCAAGCTGCTCAATGCCCAGGCCATTCGGAACCTCCTCCTGCCTCATTCATCCTGATTCTATGCGTTTATCCTGTATCCGGATTATCACCCATTGATATACATTGTGATGGGGGATGCCGTGTTTCTGTTTCAGAAATTGGCTGAGCCACGCTTTCTTTGCCTTCCCATATCCTTCGATGTCTTCCCTGCCTTGGGCCATAGCGATGACCGACAGAATGGCTATAACGATGATTTCATGGAGTGGATAGAGCTTGTTTTCCTATATACCTCCTTTACCCTTTTTTATATGCGCCGGCCCTGTAACCCGTTCCCATCTGCATTGCCGGTAATTCAGTTTTTCGGTATAATAAGCTTACGGAGTGGCACGATGAACGAACGGCTTGAGTCTCTTTTGCGCAAATACGACGAATTATCCCGCAGGATCCAGGACCCGGAGCTGGTAAAGGATCAGAAGGCATACCGGAATATCATGAAAGAATATTCCCAGGTAAGCGCGGTTTCCGCCGCATGGAAGGAAATTGAAACCTTTTCCGTTCGGATTGCCGATGCCAAGGTCATGATTCAAGATGAAAAGGACCCGGAAATGCGGGAACTGGCCCGGGAGGAATGCCGGGAACTGGAACAGCGGCTCGTTGACGCCGAAGACCGGCTCAAGATACTCCTTATCCCCAAAGATCCCCTGGATGAAAAAAACATCATCATGGAAATCCGGGCGGGTACGGGGGGAGAGGAGGCGGCCTTATTCGCCGCGGACCTGTTTCGTATGTATTCCCGGTTTGCGGAAACCAAAGGCTGGAAGTTTGAAATCATGAACTCCAATGAGACGGAACTTGGGGGCTTTAAGGAAATTGTCTTCTCCGTCAGCGGCAGCAATGTCTACGAAAACCTCCGCTACGAATCGGGAGTACACCGGGTTCAGAGGGTCCCTGCCACGGAAGCTTCGGGGCGCATCCATACCTCGGCGGTGACCGTAGCAGTCCTTCCGGAAGCCGATGAGACGGAAATCGACATACGACCGGAAGACCTCAGAATAGATGTGATGAGGGCCGGCGGTCCCGGCGGCCAGTGCGTCAACACTACCGATTCGGCGGTGCGTATCACCCACCTTCCTTCGGGGGTGACGGTACACTGCCAGGATGAAAAGAGCCAGATCAAGAACAAGGCCAAGGCCATGCGCATACTCCGGGCCCGTATTTACGAGATGGAAGAGGCCAAGGCTCATTCGGAACGGGCGGAGGCCCGGAAAAACCAGGTGGGATCGGGGGATCGTTCCGAACGGATCAGGACCTACAACTTCCCTCAGAACCGGATGACCGACCACCGGATCAACCTTACCCTCTATAAGCTGGACCTCATCATGCAGGGAGATGTGGAAGAACTCTTCGATACCCTCAAGCTTTCCGCCCGGGAAGAACTTTTGGGAACAAAGCCCGAAACCAGAACCGAATCTTCCTCTCATAATGCGCCGGATGAAAAGCCTGCCGTCAGGACGGTAAAACCCAAAGTTCCCCTGCCGGAACCGGTAGAATGACCGTTGGAGAAGCCTCCGTCCGCGGGGCAGCCATCCTCAAAGCCGCCGGCCTTGAGGCGGCGGCTTTGGACGCTTCCCTTCTCCTTGCGGACATCCTCGATACCGGCAAAGCCGGTTTGATCCTTGCCGGGAGCGAACCCCTTACCGAAGCGGTCTGCCGCCGGTTTGAGCAGTCTTTGGAACGCCGCCTGGCTGGGGAATGTGTGGCTTACATCTTGGGCCGCAAAGAGTTTTGGGGCCTGGATTTCGCCGTGACCGCCGATGTTCTTGTCCCCCGGCCCGATACGGAAACGTTGGTAGAAGCCGCCCTGTCCCGCATAGACGAACTGACCGGCGATGATCCCGCCGGCGCCCTCCCCTCCCCCTCTCCTCCGGTCACCCTTCTGGATCTCTGTACCGGTTCAGGCGCCCTGGCCGTCGCCCTGAAACACGAACGGCCCGCCCTATGGGTCTGCGCCTCGGATGTCTCCGGCAAAGCCCTGGCCCTTGCCCGGAAAAACGCCGGGAAAAACCTGCAATCTTTGGCGGGGACGGAATCACCCGTACTCTTCATCGAAAGCGATCTCTTTGACCGCCTGGGGGAAGCCGCTATGCCGGCCTTTTCCGGGCCTCCCCGGTTCGACCTTATCGTCAGTAATCCTCCCTATGTTCCCACGGCGGTTCTGGCGACCCTGTCCCCGGAAGTACGGAGGGAACCCCCTCTTGCCCTGGACGGCGGGGAGGACGGCCTTGACCTTATCCGGCGTATTGCCGCCGGGGCCCCTCCTTTCCTCAGTCCCGGCGGAACCCTGCTTATGGAAGCGGACCCGGACCAGATGACGATTATTGCCGCTATACTTGAATGTCGAGGGTATAGTGATATACAAATGTATAGAGACCTGACCGGACGGCCAAGGGTTATCAGCGGAAGATATTCGGAGTAGGAACTGCTCAGGAGGCGGTATCCTCCGCCCGCCTGCCGGGAACAGAAAAATAAACTGCCCTGCCTCACAAAAGGAATGAAAAAAACAGATACGGATTTTTTGAAAAAACTTGCAGCCTATGACAGCGCCGATGTGGACCGGATATTGAAGGCTGTAAAATGGGTGGAAGAACTCATTCTCAAGGAACAAAGTTCCCTGTCCGGTGAACGGGCCGCCGAAGGCAGTCCGGGTTTGTCTCCGTCGGCCCGAAACCTGGAGGTGGCGGCCATACTGACGGACCTCAACCTGGACGCCGATACCATCATAGCCGCCCTTCTCCACAATTCCCTGGAAGAAACCGGCGTCACCAGAGACAGGATAGCGGAAAGCTTTGGCCGCCCGGCGGCCCTCATGATGGAAAGCGTCACCAGAATCGCCGACATCTCCGCTAAGAACAAAACTATACAAGAGGCGGAAAACATCAGGAAGATGCTTGTCGCTATGGTCAACGATATACGAGTCATCTTCATCAAACTGGCGGTAGTCCTCTACAACATGAGGACGCTTCAGAGCTTCCCCCAGGCGGAACGGAAACGTATAGCCCAGGAGTGCCTGGACATCTACGCGCCGCTGGCGGACCGCCTTGGCATATCCTGGATGAAGGATGAACTGGAAGACCTTTCCCTGAAAACCCTCAACCGGGAAGCCTTTACTCAAATCAAGGAAATTGTATCCCTAAAGAAAAATCAGCGCGAAGTTTTCCTGAATACCCTCCGGGAAACCATTAAAAAGGAAGCCGCCGCATTAGGCATTACCACTGAAATTGAAAGCCGGGCCAAACATTTCTATTCGATTTATCAAAAGATGAAGCGGCGGAATAAAAGCGCTGATGAGCTCTACGATCTCTTCGGCCTCCGGCTCCTCTGTGACAGCGAAGAACACTGCTACACCCTCCTCGGCATGGTCCACCGTCTCTGGAAGCCCATGGACGGCCGTTTCAAAGATTATATTGCCATGCCCAAATCCAACGGCTACAAAAGTCTCCATACCACGGTCTTCGTGGCGGACACCGCAGCCCCTGTTTCCGACAATGGCGAAGTCTTCCCCGGTAAACCCTTCCCTTGGTCGCCGTTACGGGTAAATTACGGCCCGGACCAGAATGGAGGCATCCCTCTGGAAATTCAGATCCGTACTTTCGAGATGCACCAGGTGGCCGAATACGGCATAGCCAGCCATTGGCTCTATAAAAAAGGCCCCGCCAGCGAACTTGTACGTCCCGGTGAAGTAGCCCTGATCAACCGCCTCAAGGACTGGAAGCTCACAGAAATCGAGGCCAAAGATGACCGGGGATCCGAATCCTTCCTGGAAGATATTAAACGGGAACTTCTCAAGGATTCCATCTATGTTTTCACTCCCCAGGGCAAGGTGATAGAACTCCCCGTTGGGGCCACTCCCATAGACTTTGCCTACGCCATCCATACCGCCGTGGGGGAACACTGTTCCGGCGCCAGGGCCGACGGCAGCATCATCCCCCTGAATTCTGAGCTGAAAAACACCCAGGTTGTGGAAATTCTGACTGCCACCAACGCCCGTCCGCATATCAACTGGCTGCGTATCGTAAAGACCGCAAAGGCTCGAAACAAGATCCGTTCCTGGCTCCAGCTCCACGACGATTCGGTAATTATCGAAAAAAACGTGGTCGTCAAAAAGAAGGAAACGCCTAAAGAACCGGAAAAACCCAAAGAAAGCGAGGGTACGGCTCAGGCTGAACCGGCGTTCATACAGCGGGTTCTCCCCCCGCCGGAGAAGAACAAACTCCAGGTCCGGGTAGAAGACGAAAAAAACTTGATGATCCGTTTCGCAAAGTGCTGCAACCCTGTAACGGGGGATCCTATTACCGGGTATGTTTCACGGGGACGGGGCATCATCATACACCGGAAGAATTGCCGCAGCATCAGGAATATCCTGGACTTTGCAGCCCGCCGCATTGACACCGAATGGGAAAACGATGCCGCCAGCCTGGTCAAACGCTTCAAAGTCGAAGCCCGGCTCTCCAGGAACCTCTTCTCGGAAATCGAAGGCGCCATCCATAAATACCACGGCCATCTCATCGAGGGCCGCCTGGAAAAAACCGGCCTCGATCACATGACAGGCTTTTTCGTTATACAGCTTGAACAGCCTGACGATCTGAAGATGGTGACAAAGAACATCCGGGGAATTCCGGCGGTATACAGTATCGTAGAACTTAAGGAAAATGCAAAAAAAGACTGAGGACCCCTGCGGATCCTCATTCACACGAAAAGCTCAATTTATGGATTATGGTTCTAAAAGAAATGCCTTTAGGACAACTTGCAGGTTCATGCGTCCCGCTTGACAGGTTCCCGGCCAGGGCCAAAAACCTATCGCCCGAATTACCTATTATAAAACAACCGGCTTCCTAGACAAGCGTCTTTTTCCCGTGTTTTATTGCGGCTTTGCAGATCTTGCAGACTTTGACTTTTTGTCCGCCCGCTTCTATTTCGTAGAGAAGTTTGACGTTACCCCGTTTGCAAACCGGGCAATCGCCCCTGCCCCGGGAGACCAAATCCCTTATTCCCTTTCCTCTATGCGCTTTGGACATTGTGCTATCCTCCCTGATTAGTTTGCCGTTTTCCTGGCGGCTGCTTTCTCTTTCTTTTGCGCCTTCTTCTCCGGCGTTTCGGTGTCCAGATGATAATCCACCAGCTCCAGAATGACTATTTCCGCCGCATCGCCGTAACGTTCCCCAAGTTTGAGGATACGGGTATAACCGCCGGGACGTTCCTTCATTCTGACCGCGATATTAGTGAACAGCTTCGCCACGATTCCCTCATCAAAGAGACGGCTCGAAACAATACGCCGGTTATGGACCGAATCAACCTTTGCCCGGGTAATGAGTTTTTCGGCGCTCCGCCTGATTTCCAGGGCTTTTGCCTTAGTGGTTTTGATTCGTTCATACCTAAATAGGGAGGTCACCATATTTCTATGCAGGGCTTTCCGGTGAGCCGATGAACGTTCAAGGGGATTAAAGCCTCTTCTATGCTTCATCTTCTTCTTCCTTTTGCTGAAGTTGCTGGGAGGTAATTTTTACCGCATTTTTCAATACATTAAGATCGGTTATCCCAAGGCCCAAATTCCATTCCTTCAATTTTTCTTTGATTTCCTGAAGGGACTTCTTGCCGAAATTACGGGTCTTGGTAATGTCATCCTCGGTCTTCCGGGTCAACTCCCCAATGGTCTTAATGTTCGCATTTTTAAGACAATTAGAAGATCGCACGGATAACTCCAATTCCTCCACCGGGGTATTGAGTATCTGACGGATCCGCTCGTTCTCTTCATCCAAATCATCATCGAATCCAAGATTGTTTTCGTCAAAATTGATGAAAACCGAAAAATGATCTTTCGCAATCTTGGCGGCTTCAGCCAGGGCGTCATCAGGGCGCACGGTGCCATCGGTCCATATTTCCAGAATGAGCTTATCGTAATCGCTGCGCTGACCAACCCGGGTAGGCTCTACGGCAAACTTTACCTTTTTTACCGGCGAAAAAATAGCGTCCGTAGGAATGGTGCCAATAACTTCCACATACTGTTCATTGACATCAGAAGGAACATACCCGCGGTTCAGATCAATTTGAATCTCTAATTCGATATGAGCATCGTCCATTAAGGTCATAATATGCTGACCGGTACTCATTACCTCAACTTCTCCGAGCCGCTCAAAATCGTTGCTTGTTATATCGCGTCTTCCCGACCATTCATATAAAAGAACGCTCTGCTCCACTTCCGGGGGAAGCCGCAGACGCAGCTGCTTGAGATTATTAATAACCTCTAGGGTATCCTCAACAATGCTCGGAATAGTCTCGAATTCACTGGAAATAATATGAGGGACTCCCCCGGCGTCTTGTGAAGTAATCTTAACCGCCGTAATCGCATACCCCGGAATCGAGGAAAGGAGTACTCTCCGCAACGTATTACCAACGGTAGTCCCAAATCCCGGTTCAAAAGGAGCGGCGGTGAACTTACCATAATTCGGCCTCAGTTCACCATGCTCAAAGGCGATGCCTTTGGGACGTTTGAATCCTACAATCAGGTTCTTACGAGCCATGGGAACTCCTTACTTAGAATAAAATTCAACGATCATCTGCTCTTTGATGTCCGCAAGATCCGTTATATCACTGCGCCGCGGAACAGCCAGAAATTTCCCTTTCATTCCATCAGGATCAAGATGAAGCCAGGGCATGACGCCGGACTTGCCAAATTCCTTGAGGGCTTCTTTAATAACCACCAAGTTCTTGCTGGGCTCTTTTATTTCGATAACATCCTCCGGCCTGACCAGAAAAGAAGGGATGTTTACCCGTCTGCCGTTTACCATAACATGACCGTGCAGCACAAGCTGCCGCGCCTGAGTCCGGCTTACTGCAAACCGCAGCCGGTACACTATATTGTCCAATCTCCGTTCCAAAAGCACAAACAGATTCTCACCGGTGATGCCGGGCATACGCAGAGCCCGTTCAAAGAACAGGAGGAACTGCTTTTCCTGCATCCCATAGATACGCCGAAGTTTCTGTTTTTCTCGAAGCTGCAACCCATAATCCGACCGTTTACCTGGCCGAGCCTTGGGATCCTTGCCGGGAGCGGGCCGCTTTTTATTAATCGGACATTTATCGCTCTTACACCGGCCGCCTTTAAGCATGAGCTTTTTCTGTTCCGTCCGGCATAACCGGCAAACCGGTCCTGTATACCTTGCCATACTTCCCTACCCCCTCAGATACGCCTGGTTTTCCGCGGTCTGCACCCATTATGCGGAATGGGGGTAACATCATTGATGGATCTTACCTTTATCCCCAGGGCGCCAAGCTGCCGTATCGCCGATTCCCGGCCAATACCGGGACCTTTAACATAGACGTGCACTTCCCTCAATCCTACCTGTATCGCCTTCTGAGCCGCAGTTTCCGTAACGGTCTGGGCCGCAAAGGGGGTTGATTTCTTCGCGCCCCGGAATCCAAGCCCGCCGGAACTCGCCCAAGAAACCGCATTTCCCATGAGATCGGTAATGGTCACTATCGTATTATTGAACGTAGCCTGAATATACACGTTCCCTTCATATACAGACTTCTTTTCTTTCCGCTTCTTATTCTTGGTATTAGCAGCCACACTTTCCTCCGCTACTTCTTCTTACCGGCAACGGTTTTCTTCTTACCTTTCCGGGTACGGGCGTTTGTCCGGGTCCGCTGTCCGCGCAGGGGCAGACCTTTACGATGCCGGAGACCCCGGTAACAGCCTATGTCCATGAGCCGTTTGATATTGAGGGCTATTTCAGTCCGCAGACGCCCTTCAACCTTATACTCGTTTTCAATGAGCTGCCGCAGTTCATTGAGTTCTTCCTGAGTAAGATCATTGATAAGCCTATTGGAATCGATCTTCGCCTTTACACAAATCTCATCGGCACTGGAACGGCCAATACCAAAAATATAGGTTAACGCAATATTTACATGTTTGTTCGGGAGGTCAACCCCCGCAATACGTGCCATATCCGCTCCCTATCCTTGTTTTTGTTTGTGTTTAGGATTCTGACAAATGATACGGATAATCCCGTTCCGCTTTATCACCTTACATTTATCACAAATAGGCTTTACACTGGTTCGGACTTTCATCCAATATTCTCCCTTATTCTGAAACAATACAACCCCGGGATTATCGCCCAGGATAACTCTTCCTTCATAAACCGACAGCTCTCAAATTAATTGATAACTGAACCTGTCCCAAAACTAATTATTTGTGCGCTAACACGCAGGGTTTTGGGAAAACCTTAGCTTTCAATTAAAGCACATTTCCCCCTACTTTGGCAAGGGGGTAGTCTAGGGAAGTCCACGACAACGCCCGCCCCGGCAATCCCCCGATCCCATGAAAAATCACCGGTCATCGCAGCGTGAAACAACGGCGAAACCCTTAGCTTCCGGCTTTACCCTTACAAATTCCGTCCCCGCAGATGCCCTTTTTTGGTTAACCCGCTATGGTGATGCATCTTGAGGAGAGCCTCAACCTGGCTCATAGTATCCAGGTCTACGCCAACCAGAATCAGCAGCGACGTTCCGCCCATCAGATATGATATTGACGAAGGGAAATTAAACAACCGTTGAATAATAGTCGGCAATACCGCAATGACCGCCAAATACATTGAACCAGGCAGTACGATACGATTCAAAATTTTAGTCAGGTATTCTTCTATCCGTTCTGTCCTGATACCCGGAATGGAACCGCCGTTTTCCCGGATATTCTTGGCAATTTCTATAGGATTCAGGCTCACCTGGGTATAGAAATAGGCGAAGAAAATAATGAGCAAAACATACAGGATAGTATAGAGCAATCCCGAAGGGCTCAATGCCCTGGAAACCGCCGCAAGCCAGGCCACATTCCCGCCTACAGTCGATGCGATCTGCAAAGGGAAGGTCAAAATCGACGAAGCAAAAATGACCGGTATGACCCCTGACGGGTTGATCTTAAAAGGGATATACGTACTCTGTGCGCCGTACATACGCCTGCCGACCACCCGTTTAGCGTAATGCACTGGAATCTTGCGCTGCCCCTGCTGTTCAAACACCACCAGGGCCACCACCGCCACGAACATGACGAAAACTACTATTACGAAAACAAGATTAAGGTCCCCGTTCCGTACCCGTCCGACAAGTTCCCACAGAGCCTGGGGAAGCCGGGCCACGATGCCCGCAAAGATAAGCAGGGAAATTCCGTTGCCTATACCCCGTTTAGTGATCTGTTCCCCCATCCACATGAGGAACATAGTCCCCGTAGTAACCGTAAGCATAGCGATCAGGGTGAACGGAACCAGCCCCATACTGAGGAGGTTATCCACGCTCCGGGAAATGCTCTGGGCATACTGGGTGACCGCGAAGGACTGGATAAGGCAGACCACCACCGTCCCTATGCGCTGGTAACTCTGTATCTTTTTTCTGCCCCCGTCTTCCTGAGAGATCTTCTTTAATTTGGGGAATACAATGAGCAGGAGCTGCATGATGATGGACATGGAGATATAGGGCATGATCCCCAGCATGAACACCGAAAAATTGGAGAATGCGCCGCCGGCAAAGAAGTCAAGGTAATCGACAATGGCGCTTCCCGAATTCTGCTGAGAAAGGAAGTATGCATTTAATTCCCGAATATTGATCCCCGGTATGGGCAAAACCGCGCCCAACCGAAAAACAATTAACATCACCGCCGTAAAAAAAATACGTTCCCGCAGTTCTTTGACTCTAAAAATACCGACTAATGGACTAGCCATGCGACATTCCTCTCGCGCGTCTTAGGTTGAAGGGGCATCCGGGCCCTTACCGGCGGCGGCAACTGTCCCGCCAGCCTTTTCTATCTTTTCTTTAGCCGAATTCGATATTAACCCGACGTTGAATTTGAGCTTCCGGGTAAATTTCCCGTCTCCGAGAACTTTAACCGGCGCCCGAAGCCGCTTAACCGCCCCTTCCTTCAGGGTCCCCTTAACAAGCCCCTTACGGATAAGCGTACCGGTATCCACAGTTTCTCCATCCTCATAACGTTTCTCAATTTCCCCCAGGTTCACTATTTGGAAAACCTTCTTAAAGGGATAGTTAGAGAAACCCCGCTGGGCGAGCCGCCGGTATAGGGGCATCTGCCCCCCTTCAAAGCCTATATAGGTTTTACCGCCGGAACGGGATTTCTGCCCTTTATTGCCTTTTCCCGCCGTAGTTCCACGCCCGGAACCCTGCCCGCGGCCTACAATACGCTTCCGTTTATTCGCGCCCTCCGGGGCATGCAAATCAAAATTATGCATTCATTAAACTCCTTTCAAACTCCGCAAGAGTTTGAAACCTCCTCCACCGAAACCAAGTGGGAAACGATCCGGATCATCCCCTCTATCACCGGGGTTGCATCATGTTCCCTGACAGACCCAATCTTCCGCAGGCCCAGGCATCGCACCGTAGCCCTCTGCTTGGGAAGGGAACCGCTCAAACTGCGGATTAAACGGACTCTTATCTTCTTCGCCATTTCTACCCCCAGAGTTCCTTTAGGGATTTACCCCGGTTCTTTGCGATTGCTTTGGCATCCATGAGTTTGCTGATACAATCAAAAGTCGCCTTTACCACGTTGTACTGGCTTGAAGCGCCTATGGACTTGCTGAGTACATCGGTTACCCCGCCGGCTTCCATAATGGCCCGTACCGGCCCTCCGGCGATGATGCCGGTCCCGGAACAAGCGGGCTTGAGCAGGACCCGGGATGCCTTGAAGAGACCGGTAATCTCATGGGGAATAGTCCCGTTTTTAACCGGAAGTTCTACCAAGCTCCGTTTGGCTTTATCAATGCTCTTACGGATGGCTTCGGAGACATCATTAGCCTTCCCAAAACCATACCCCACCTTGCCTTTCCGGTCTCCTACCACTGTAAGCGCGGAGAAAGAAAACCGGCGGCCACCTTTGACCACCTTGGCGGTCCGATTAAGCTTTACCAGTTTTTCTACAAATTCCTTTTCTTTTTCAGAAAAATTCCTGTCCCTATTCTTATCTCTATCCCGTGCGTGATCCATTCCGCCCCCTAGAACTGCAACCCGGCTTTCCGGGCTCCATCGGCCAGCGCTTTCACGAGGCCGTGATATAAATAGCCGTTCCGGTCAAAGACCACCGTGGCGATGTTCTTCTCCAGAAGTCGTTTCCCCATGATCTCTCCGAGCTGACCCGCTCCTTCCACCGTCCGCTTAATGTTTTTAAGCTCCTTTTCCAGCGTGGAAGCCGAAGCAATGGTATGCCCTTTGGAATCGTCGATAACCTGAATCGACAAGGCCCGGTTACTCCGAACCACGCTCATCCGCGGCCGCTCCGGAGTTCCGGCAATGCGCTTACGAATGTGAATCTTTCTTTTAAGCCGTTTCCGGTCTTTTTCAAGCATCTTTCGAATCATAACGCTCCACCCTACTTTACACCCGATTTGCCGACCTTCCGCCGGATCTGTTCATCCTCATACCGTATCCCCTTCCCCTTATAAGGCTCCGGGGGTCTGAGCTTCCGAACCTGCGAGGCAAATTCGCCTACCCGCTGTTTATCGATCCCGCTGATTACCACCTTCCCATTCGGCTCGACAGCCACCGTAAGTCCCTCTGGGACACCAATGTACACATCATTGGAGAATCCAAGACTCATAACAAGGAGATCCCCCCGGATTTCCGCCCGGTACCCAACGCCGGTGATTATCAGGGCCTTAGAAAAACCCTTGCTTACCCCGACGACCATATTATTGAGCAGATTACGGTACAGCCCGTGAAAGGCTTTGGTCTGCTTTTCCTCGTTCACGCGGCCAACGTCAATTTCTTCACCCCGGGACTCAAAGGTCACTACCGGATGATACTTTTGGGTCAATTTCCCTTTAGGACCTGTTACGGTAATTACCTCATCCTGAAAAGCAACCGTAACTCCCGCAGGAACCTTAACCGGAATTTTTCCAATTCTGGACATACCCCTTCCTCCAAGACATACCTGGCAATGCAACCGCGCAGCAACACGGCCAATATGTCACCAGACAGTACAGATAATTTCACCGCCGACTTTTTTCTCGGCAGCCTTCTTCCCGGTAGTAACCCCCATCGATGTCGAAACGATCAGAGTTCCATAGCCGTTATATACCCGCGGCATATTTTTGTAACCCGTATATACCCGGCGTCCAGGCTTGGAAACCTTCTCTATGCCGTGGATTATGGGTCCGGTCTGTTCATCATATTTTAAGAAAACCCGAATGGTATTGGTTCCATCCTGGATTACCTTTTTAAAATTCTTGATATACCCTTCTGTCTTCAGAATCTTAACAATTTCAAGCTTCAGCTTAGAGGTAGGGATATCAACCTTTTCATGCTTTGCCATTCCGGCATTCCGGATCTTGGTCAACATATCCGCAACGGGATCAGAAATGCTCATCCTATTTCTCCTGCCTTACCAACTGGATTTTGTGACGCCGGGAATGAGCCCCTCACTCGCAAGCTTCCGAAAACAAAGGCGGCACATCTCAAATTTCCGGAGATACCCTCTGGGTCTTCCGCAAATGCGGCACCGATTCACCTTCCTGGTCTTATATTTAGGCGTCCGCAATGCCTTTATGATCATCGCTTTTCTTGCCATGCATACTCCTCCTATTTCCTAAAAGGCATACCGAACCTCGCAAGAAAAGCCTTAGCCTCCGCATCAGTTCGGGCGGTCGTCACAATTACCACATTGAGGCCGGCCACACGTTCAATTTTATCAAAGTCAATCTCCGGGAAAATAATCTGCTCGGTGATACCCAAAGAATAATTCCCATGACCGTCAAAAGCATTCTGGTTTACCCCGCGGAAGTCCTTAACACGCGGCAAAGCTATGTTTACCAGACGATCCAGGAACTCGTACATCATGGCCCCCCGAAGGGTCACCTTGGCGCCTATCTCCTGGCCTGTACGTATCTTAAAGTTAGCGATACTCTTCCTGGCCTTGGTCTTAACCGCTTTCTGCCCGGTAATAAGGGTAAGATCGTTAATGGCCGCGTCCAGAAGTTTCTTGTTCTGAAGCGCTTCGCCTACCCCCATACTGACCACAATCTTTTCCAGCTTAGGGGTCTGCATGGGGGACTTATAACCAAATTCCTTAAACAGGTCAGGAGCGATCTTCTCCTTGTATATTTTTTTAAGCCGCGGTTCATAGCCCTTCATTATAACGCCTCCCCGCATTTTTTACAGACCCGTACTTTCGCGTCCCCTTCAAGTTTGTAACCAATCCTCGTGGGCCCGCATTTTTTACACACAATCATCAAATTTGAACTATGGATAGGCGCCTCAATTTCGACAATCCCCCCCCGATCCTGCTGGTTCCGGCGCTTCTTCGCCTTCTTGACGAGATTGACGCCTTCCACCACGATCCGGTCCTTGTCCCGAAGGATCTTCAAAATCCGTCCCCGTTTTCCCTTGTTTTTACCCGCAATAATCTGGACGGTGTCTTCCTTCCTCAGTTTGAATTTATGCTGTACATTCGCTGACATAGTACCGCTCCTTACTTCCACTCGCTGGGAGTTTCCCATAAGACACAGATGAACCTGGGTTCACCTGAAACCTTACAGTACCTCCGGGGCGAGAGATACGATCTTCATAAAATCCTTCTCCCGCAGCTCCCGGGCAACCGGCCCGAAGATGCGTTTCCCTTTAGGGTTCATGCTTGCATCAATGATAACGCAGGCATTATCATCGAACCGGATATACGTTCCATCGGGCCGCCGATATTCTTTATGGGTCCGAACCACAACGGCCTTTTCAACCGAGCCTTTCTTAATCGTGGAAGTTGGTAAGGCATCCTTAACCGCCACCACAATTATATCGCCGATACCCGCATACTTTCGCTTTGAACCGCCAAGAACCTTAATGCACTGAACTATCTTGGCGCCTGAATTGTCGGCCACATTCAGGAAGGTCTCTACCTGGATCATCATACTCTCCTTGTTGAACGCACTCCGCCGTCAACACGGTCGAGCGCTCTTGCGCGCGCCGCCGCTATCGTGCACGCTCGACAATTGCCGCAAGTTTCCAGCACTTTTCCTTGCTGATAGGACGACATTCCACAACCCGAACCCGGTCGCCGGTTTTGGCGTCATTGGTTTCATCATGGGCCTTGAGTTTCTTGACCCGCTTTACGTACTTCTTATACAGAGGGTGCAGAGTCGTGGTTTCTACGGATACTACAATCGTCTTATCCATCTTGTCGCTTTTCACGATCCCCACAAATTCTTTTTTCCCTTTCGCCTTAACCTGAACGGCTTTGTCACCCTGAATAACTTCGCCATCCTTCACAGCTTCTTCTCCCATACCAACTCCTCGTTATGCCTTAACAGCCGGTTTTTGAGCGTTGTCAGCCGTCTTTTGATTCAGGAGCGCCTGCGCCTTTTCCTGGACTCCGATGAGCGTATTAAGCCGGGCAATCTGCCGACGCATAACGCGCTTTTGAAGCGGATTCTCCACATGCCCGATCACCGTCTGGAACCGGAGTTCCATGTACTTCCTGTTCATCTCTTCCCGTTTAGCTTTAAGCTCCGGCAAGCTCAGATTCTTAAAAGAATTCTTCATAGACGCTTCGCCCCCTACTTACCTAGCGAAAAATCCGCGCGGGCCACAAATTTGGTCTTAATAGGAAGTTTAGCCCCCGCTAAAATCATGGCTTCCTCGGCCAGAACTCTGTCTATGCCGCCAAGCTCAAACATAACGGTCCCAGGCTTTACCACGGCAACCCAATATTCAGGAGCGCCCTTCCCTTTACCCATGCGAGTTTCAGCGGGCTTCTTGGAATAGGGCTTATCCGGGAAAATACGTATCCACAACTTCCCGCCCCGTTTGACATGCCGGTTCATAGCGATACGGGCAGCTTCAATCTGCCGGTTCGTGATCCACATACGATCCATGGCAACCAGACCGTAATCCCCAAAAACGATTGTATTCCCCCGGGTCGCATCCCCGGGCATATTACCCCGCTGTACCTTCCGGTGCTTAACACGTTTTGGACTCAACATACCTTAACTCCTCGCCGGGGAACGTTCCCGATCGCCGCGTTCGCCATACTCCCGATCATTACGCCGCTTCCTCACCAAGGCTCCGGCGTCTTCCTTCTGTTCTTTACCGTATTTCATCCCATTATAGACCCATACCTTGATACCAATGACGCCGAAAGTCGTCTTAGCCTCGGCAAAGCCATAATCAATATCCGCCCGCAAGGTATGAAGAGGGATACGGCCTTCCTTCGCCTCTTCAGTACGAGACATCTCAGCGCCCCCCAGCCGGCCCGAAAGCCTGACCTTGACGCCCTGGGCATTACCCTTCTTGATAGCGTTGGTAATCGCCTGCTTCATGGTCCGGCGAAAAGAACCCCGTGCCAAAAGCTGACGAGAAATATTTTGGGCTATGATCTGAGCATTGTTATCCGCGTTCCGGACTTCTTTTATCTTGATCTGGATCTTCTTGGTAACGTACTTTTGAAGTTCCTGCCCTATCTTTTCGATATTTGCGCCTTTAGCGCCGATAATAACACCTGGCCGGGCGGTATGAATGACGATAGTGATCCGCTGGGGATGCCGGATAATTTCCATCTCCGCAATATCCGCGCCCTTGGTTTCAGGCATATTTGTAATGAGCTTCCTGAGCTTAAGATCTTCATGCAGAGTATTAGCATATTCCTTAGGGTCCACGTACCACCGGGAAGCCCAGGTTTTGTTTATACCTATCCGCAATCCAATTGGATTAACCTTTTGTCCCACCTTATTCCCCTACCTTTGTCTTTACGCCCTTCCCGGCGGCCTTGGCCTTGGCTTTACTCGTTTCATCGATTACCACCGTAACATGGCACAGACGCTTTAGAAGCATATCCGCCCGGCCCCGGGCACGGAACCACACCCGCTTCATCCGGGGACCTTCATCGATCAACACTTCCTTAACGTAAAGCATATCTTCATGCAACTGCTTATTGAGACTGAGCGCGTTGGACGCAGCGGACTTAACCGTCTTTTTAAGAATACGAGCGCCGCGATGAGGCATATTCTCCAGAAGAGACATAGCCTCAGGATAGGGTTTTCGGCGTATGAGCTTCGCAACCGGCCGAATCTTAAAAGGAGAGGCAATAAGATATTTCGTTATCGCCCGGTAACCGTCTTTCTTTTTTTCCGCCATAGCTTAACCCTTTCCCGCCTTCTTATCGGAACCTGCATGACCCCGGAAGATCCGGGTAGGCGCAAATTCCCCCAGCTTATGTCCGACCAGGTTTTCGGTGATATACACCGGCACCCAGGTCTTGCCATTATAAACGGAAATCGTTCCGCCGACCATTTCCGGAATTATGGTAGAACACCGGGAATAGGTCTTGATCATACGCCGGTCTCCGGCCTTACTCATATCCAGCACTTTCTTATAAAGACTCTTCTCTATAAAAGGCCCTTTCTTAATGGATCGTGACACCCTGCGCTCCTATTTTTTCTTACCCCGGCTTACGATAAACCGGGATGAAGGTTTATGCTTGTTCCGGGTCTTATACCCTTTCGTCGGCTGACCCCAGGGGGTAACCGGGTGTATACCCTTATTCTTCCCTTCACCGCCCCCATGAGGGTGGTCAACAGGGTTCATGGCCATACCACGGACCGTTGGCCGAACGCCCAGCCAACGCTTACGTCCGGCTTTCCCAAGCTGGGTATTCATGTGGTCCTCGTTCCCCACCGTTCCTATAGTGGCGCAGCACTTCTTGAAGATCATCCGCATTTCCCCGGAAGGCAGTTTCAGGGTAACATAATCCCCTTCCTTGGCGGCTATCAGGGCGCCCGTTCCGGCGGAACGGACGATTTGCCCGCCCCGGCCCAAAGTCAGCTCCACATTGTGAACCGTAAAACCCAGGGGAATGTTCTCCAACGGAAGGGCGTTCCCCGTTTCTATGGGGGCCGCAGGGCCGCTGATAATCGCCGCTCCCGTTTTCAAACCCTTGGGGGCGAGAATATACCGCTTGTCGCCGTCAACATAATTGACAAGGGCGATATTGGAACTCCGGTTAGGATCGTATTCAATAGAAACCACCTTGCCAGGAACGCCTATTTTATCACGCTTAAAATCAATGATACGGTAAAGCCGCTTATGCCCGCCGCCCTTATGACGGACGCTGATACGCCCCTGGGAATCCCGGCCCGCCCGCTCTTTTCGCCCTTGGGTAAGGACCTTTTCAGGCTTTGTATTTTTCGTTAATTCCGAGTAGTCCAGGCTTATCCACTGCCGCATACCAGCGGTGATAGGCTTATATGTCTTGATACCCATAGTCTTCCCTTACACTCCCTCGAAAAGGGCTATTTTTTCATCTTTCGGAAGACGGACTATGGCCTTCTTCCAGGACGAGGTATAGCCTGCCTTGTATCGCTGCCGCTTGGGCTTCCCCCCAACCACCATGACAGTACAGGAAACCGGATGGACATTGAAAAGCCGGCGGACAGCTTCCTTGATTTGGATTTTAGTCGCCGAAGGATCAACCTTAAACACGTACTTTCCTTCTTCCCGCAAAGCATTGGCTTTTTCCGACAATACCGGCTCTATAAGAATCTTTTCATACACAATCATTTGCCGGCCTCCTCATTCACATCCGCCGCACCGTAAAAGACACTCAGGTTCTTCGCGGCGGTTTCAAGCATAATCACCCGGCGGCCATAGAAAAGGTCATGAGCCCTAAGCCGGTTATACGAAAGGAAACTCAACCAAGGGATGTTGGCCCCCGCCCGTTTTACCTTGCCGTCATCGTCCTTGAGGATGATAACGGTCCGTTCATCAGCGCCGAAATTTTTCAGGATTTCCGCCAAATCCCTGGTTTTTCCGGATTCTACCGAAAAATCTTCCACGATCCTGAGGATGTCGCTTTGAACCTTCAAACTCAAAATTGTCTTGAGGGCAAGCCGCTTTGCTTTTTTCGGAATTGAATACGAAAAATCCCGCGGTTTGGGGCCGAATATGACGCCCCCGCCGACCATAACGGGAGATTTTTTGTCACCCCGCCGGGCCCGGCCCGTACCCTTCTGCTTATACGGCTTGGCATTGGAACCATGAACTTCACCCCTATCCCGGGTACTGGCGGTTCCCAGACGTTTATTAGCAAGCTCGTTCTGAATAGCATACCAGATAACATCTTCGTTCACCGGAAGCCCGAATACAGCGTCGTCCAACTCTATATTTCTCAGTTCCCTGCCATCAATGGAATACACTGTCCGATTCATTACATTCCCCGTTCCTTAAGCGCCAGGCGCCCTACTTCTTTACCGCAGCCCTGACCATCACAATCCCCTCATTAATCCCGGGGACCGCGCCGCGGACCATGATAAGCTGTTTTTCCACGTCCAATTTAACAACCCTAAGGCTGAGAACCGTCGTCTTTTCCCGGCCCATGTGTCCGGGTAACTTAACATTCTTAAAAGTACGGCCCGGATAGGTTGATTGACCAGTAGACCCTGGTTCCCGATGGAATTTGGAGCCATGGGTACGGCGTCCGCCCTTAAAGCCCCAGCGCTTCATAACGCCCTGAAACCCCTTTCCTTTGGAAACGCCGGTAACATCCACATACCGGACTCCCTCAAAAAGCTCCGCGCCAAGAGAATCGCCAATGGCGCACTCTTTTTCAAAATCCCGAAATTCCTTAATCCTTTTCTTAGGAGTAATGTTTTCAGGAAACTGCCCGGCATAAGGCTTAGTCGTCCTGCTTCGCTTTAACTCGTCAACCCCCACAATCACGGCGGAATAACCGTCTTTTTCGGGAGTCTTCTGCGCAATGACGACATTCGGATCGATACGGATCACCGATACCGGAACCAGATTCCCATTGTCGTCGAAAACCTGCGTCATACCAACTTTCTTGGCCAAAAGACCTAACATGACTTCTCCATAATACGGCACGCTATCCTTACGACCCTCGGAATTCTATCCCCAAGTTCGCGGTTCCAGGACCGTCTGCCGGAATTACAATAAACTTACCGTTTACTGTTTTATCTCAACATCTACACCGGCTGGCAGTTCAAGCTTCATGAGAGAATCCATCACTTCAGCGGAAGGACTAATAATATCAATTAGCCGCTTATGTGTCCGCATCTCAAACTGCTCACGGGACTTCTTATTCACATGAGGCGAACGAAGTACCGTAATTTTATTGAAACGGGTCGGCAGGGGAATAGGACCGGTAACCTTAGCCCCTGCTTTCTGAACCGTCTGAACGATGGATTTCGCGCTCTGGTCTATCAATTCCACATCAAAACCGCGCAACCGCACGCGAATTCGCTCCTTAGCCATTATTCCTCCAGAGGTAATTTTTGCCCACACCGCCAACGCCGCAGGACAAGAAACCCGGCGGTTTATTTCCGGAAGGACCGAAAATAAACCGCGCCATTAAACAAAAATTACTCGATAACTTCAGTGACCTGGCCGGAAGCGACGGTTTTGCCGCCTTCGCGGATTGCGAAACGAAGCCCCTTCTCCATAGCTATAGGGTGAATCAGTTCACCGATAATTTCAGTATTGTCGCCGGGCATAACCATTTCCTTGCCTTCCGGAAGTTTAACCGTACCGGTAATGTCGGTAGTACGGAAATAGAACTGGGGCCGGTAACCGGTAAAGAAGGGACTGTGCCGCCCGCCTTCTTCCTTGGAAAGACAGTAAATCTGCCCTTTGAACTTGCTGTGAGGGGTGATACTGCCGGGCTTGGCTAAAACCTGCCCGCGCTCGACTTCCTTCTTTTCAACGCCCCGCAGCAGAGTCCCAACGTTATCACCAGCCTGCGCTTCTTCCAGAAGCTTGTTGAACATTTCGATGCCGGTTACAACAGTCTTCTTGGTGGGTCTGATGCCAATGATCTCAATTTCTTCGTTCAATTTAAGTACGCCCCGGTCTACCTTGCCGGTAACAACCGTACCCCGGCCAGGAATAGTAAACACGTCCTCAATAGGCATAAGGAAGGGCTTATCGCTGTCACGCACAGGATCGGGGAAGTAACTATCCATGGCGTCCAGAAGGTCCTGGATACATTTCGTATCATCGTTTTCAACGCCGCCGTTAAGAGCTTCCATGGCCTTGAAAGCGGAACCTTGAACGATGGGGATCTCATCTCCAGGGAAGCCGTTAGCCCTGAGAACATCCCGAATCTCTTCCACCACCAGCTCCAGAAGTTCAGGATCATCTACCAAGTCTACCTTGTTCAGGAAAACAATGATACTGGGAACGCCAACCTGCCGGGCCAGAATAATATGCTCCCGGGTCTGGGGCATGACCGAATCCGGGGCGGAAACGACCAAGATAGCCCCGTCCATCTGGGCGGCGCCGGTAATCATGTTCTTAATATAGTCGGCGTGTCCAGGACAGTCGATATGAGCGTAATGCCGCTTATCGGACTGATACTCCAGATGCCGGGTATTGATAGTGATACCACGGGCTTTTTCTTCCGGCGCGTTATCAATATCATCAAATTTCATAATCTTATCACCGTAATGCTTACCGCAGTACATCGTGATAGCCGCCGAAAGCGTGGTTTTTCCATGGTCAACATGACCTATGGTTCCGACATTCATGTGAATTTTAGTTCGGTTGAACTTATCTTTTGCCATTCCGTCCTCCTAACATTTTTAGGCACACTCTATTCATAACGGCTACGCGTCATTTGACGCAGTATAACCAGTCCATGCGTAACCTAAGGAACTGTGCAAGAATAAAATACCCTGCGTTTTATTCTTGCACAGTTCCTAACGCACTATACACACAACAAACTCCTTTCTTACCCAATAAATCGAAAAGGAGTTAAATAATAGAGAAGTAAGAGGTAACAAAATGAAAAGCGATGCAGATAACTAACAGACGCCGATACTTACTCCGGCGGCTATCCCGCTTTAATAACTTGTTCCACCTATCCCATCTCTCTATAACACATAAAGGGAGCATCCTCCAATAGCTAACCGCTATTTTCATCTCCCGATGATCGGTTTGGAGCGCCGGCGTTTCCGCCGGATAAACTTTCAAATACCGATAAACCCGCCTGCCAAAAGCCCCGGGTCTTTATTCCGGTTTACCACCGGTAATGAGCAAATGCCTTGTTGGCCTCCGCCATTTTATGGGTATCTTCTTTCTTTTTAAAAGCCGTACCCGTATTATTATACGCATCCAGGAGTTCCGCCGCAAGACGTTCTCCCATACTATGACCCGCACGGGCCCGGGCGGCATTAATGATCCACCGCATACCCAGGGCTTCCCGCCGGGATTCCCGAATTTCAACCGGCACTTGATAAGTAGCGCCGCCAACCCGCCGGGATTTTACTTCAATAACGGGCTTGATATTGTCAACCGCTTTAAGAAATACTTCCAGAGGTTCCTTATCGGATTTCCCTTTTATTACATCCAGGGCACCATGCACAATACGCAAGGCAACAGAACGCTTCCCTTGCCACATCATACGATTAACAAATTTGGAAACTACAACACTGTTATATTCAGGATCCGGCAAAATACCCCGATCTACTGTTTTCTTTTTCCGTCCCATTTCCCAACCTTTACGCCTTAGGCCGCTTGGCGCCGTATTTAGACCGGCTCCGTTTACGATCTTCCACGCCAAGAGTATCCTTAGCGCCCCGGATAATATGATACCGAACCCCGGGAAGGTCCTTAACCCGGCCGCCCCGAACCAGGACTACCGAATGTTCCTGAAGATTATGACCTATCCCGGGAATATAGGCGGTTACTTCGGCTCCATGAGAAAGACGAACACGGGCAACTTTCCGCAACGCCGAATTCGGCTTCTTGGGGGTAACCGTCATAACACGGGTACACACTCCCCTCTTTTGAGGGCAAAATTGAAGCGCCGGCGACTTCGTTTTGGAACTGACCTGCTGCCGCCCGAAACGAACCAACTGGTTTATTGTAGGCATGTACTAAAAACTCCCTAAAGGGTTATATCCCAAAATTCGCAATAGAAGTTGAGAATATCAGGAAGAAAAAAAAAGGTCAAGAGGAATCGTTGTTTTTTTTGAAAATTTCAAAAAAATCTTTTTACCAAAGGCCGGGTCTATACCCCGATCCGAAAACTAAACTTGACTCAGAGTTTAGCGTTCTTACTTGTTTCAGGATGGATCTTTCCCCTCAGACGGTTCGGCTTGGGACAGAACCGGCAGTTGGGACGGGACCTAATGCGGATTCCTGTCCTTTATCCGGGGGCGGGGACGGGGAGAAACGGAAAATTGAGGAAAAAGGCGGGTTTGACCGCCGGTTCCCTGTGATGGGGTCTGACCCTAATATTTCGGACCACTGGCCTCTCCCCCTCCGCCGCCTCCCTCTCTGCCATATCCTCCGGCGCCTCCCCCTCCACTATCCTCGACCCATACCGGTCACCCCATATATGCCCTATCCTCCCCTCCAGCCAGTTGTACCGCTGGGCAAACGTCTGCTTGAGCCATTTCATTATCACCGGAAGTTCCTCCCCATCCTCAGGCTTAATATAAAACCTAAGCCAGTCGTCCTCCAAATGCAGCCCTCGAATCTCGAAAGCAAACCGTTTTTTAAGTTCATAGAACACCCCGGCAAAAACTGCCAGTGCCTTATGCCGTCGGAACAATGGTTCCCGGTTATTAATGCGGGTATGGATTTCATACCAAACCCCCTGTTTGAGTATGCGTAAAGGTCTCATATAGAGTATATGGGCCAGACCCGTCATTTTGCTTTAATGAGAACTAAGGAATTAGAAAAAAATAGTGAGGTCTGACCCTCGTCATCCCCTCATGGGATGATACACCCTCCCCAAAACAAGGAGAGCGTTTTTTGAGGGATCACGTTTAGCCCGAAAACCGGAGTACAACATTTTCAGCAGTGGTAAATTTTCCGGAACAAGCGCGAACCGAAGGTTCGATGAGGCATGGACCCGGCCTTCCAATCAAACCTCCTGTCCCGCGCCGATCTTCCTATCGACGCCCCGGCGTATCGTCTGAATGGAGGAGAACAAGGCGGAAAAAACCAGGATGATAGGGAAAAACAGGGGCAGTCCGGGGCTTATCACCATGAAGTTATACATGCCGTGGATGACGATAGCGTAAAAAAAGAACATGAGCGCCCGGAAAGGAGATCGGGGCAGGCTGGCGGCGGCAAGACCAACGCGGCTGCCGCAGGCGCCATGAAGGGGGACGGCGGTAAAAGTGCGGAGCAAGGCGGCGCCGGGATCGGAAGCGCCATAAGCGGCGGTCTCGATGACGGCGAACCCCAGGCCGGTGAGGAGACCCCCAGCCGCCCCTAAGGAAAGGGATACCTCGGGGAGTCTGCGCAGGAAGCGGCGCAAAAAGCGGCGCATGAACTGTAAGAGAACCAGGAGCAACAACAGACGGCCCCCTTCTTCGGTCAGAGCAATCTGGACGAACAACTTGAAGAAGAGGGTTCCCTTATCTATCCCGCTTAATGGAGGAAAGAGGGTTTGTAAAAAACCGGCGAGGACCAAGGCTGCGGCGCCTGCGGCCAGAAAGCCCAGAATCCACCAGGGACCCAGCGGAAACCGGATGACCCGGAACCATATAAAGACCGGCAATATAGGCAGCGCGGATATAAAAATAAGTAAAACTAATATCCCGATTCCTGTCATAGATCTGGTTTTATTCTAATCATTATTATAGGGTATAGTCTATGGGAATTTCGCCATTTATTCGGACTATTATCATTCTGGGACCGAAACATTCAGGGAAAACCAGCGCGGGCAGGGAATTAGCCAAACTCCTGGGGGGGCCTTTCACCGATCTGGATGAACTCATTGAGGCCCAAACAGGAAAGAGTCCCCGCGCCCTGTTTAAGGAATCGCCTGCAACTTTCCAGACAGCGGAATTGCAGGCCCTGGCAAGCCTTTCCTCCCTTCATAGTACAAAGGAATTTGGGGGAACCGCAGACTGCGGATGTACCGCCGGACAGGACAGCACGCCTGGGGTCATTGCCGCCGGCGGGGGGATAATTGATAACGCCGGAGCCCGGCAGTTTCTCCTTACAGAAAAGGGGCTGTTCCTGGTAAACCTGGAAGTAGCTGCGGAAACGGCCTGGGAGCGGATCAGCCTGACGGCGCAGGGCGGGGATCTGCCGCCCTTTCTTAACACCCAAACCCCACGGGAGACCCACCATCTGCTCCATGAACGCCGGGCAGCGGCATACCGGGAGATCGCGCACCTCACGATACCGGGAGGGAGCAAGACGCCGGAAGAAACGGGACAGGAAATATACAACGCCCTGGGAATTTTTATCCAACTAAAGCCAAAAAATATATAAAAAAATACCGGAATTGCAGGGTCTTAAAAAGGCTTTTGATCAAAGTTTTCTTGTAATTTCCTTTATGGAAT
This sequence comes from Treponema sp., assembly GCA_031275515.1. Taxonomy (GTDB): domain Bacteria; phylum Spirochaetota; class Spirochaetia; order Treponematales; family Breznakiellaceae; genus JAIRLK01. The sequence goes on from JAISOQ010000038.1 coordinate 24,566, forward strand.
TTGATATTTATAGTATGAAAAAATTTCATCAGGAACAGCTTTTCCCCTCAGTACTGAATCATATTCATGATGGAATTATTGCCCTGGATGCTGAATTGACAATTATCTATATGAATCCGGCTGCCGAAAAGTTGAGCGTATTGAACATCTGGAATATCCGGGGGTGCAGTATCCACGCGATTTTTTCTTTGATTGAACCTCAAAGCATGTCCCCCTTATTGCCGGTAACATTCACCGAATCCAAAGAAAATAAACGTAAGTCGGTTAGTATCGGTACAGAAAGACTTGTTTCATTTAAGAATGCTATCTTAAAAAGTTATCATGGCGTTACATTGATCGTAGAAGGAAGCATCAGCCGATTTCCTGTCACCTCCGGGGGCCCTTTGGGATATATTATGATTTTTCGGGATATAACCGAAAAGAAAAAAAAATCCGCCCTCATTGACTATCATTCTCATTATGATCTTGTAACCGGATTCTCAAACTGCGAAGGGCTGACCATACAATTAAAAGAAATGCTGGGGGATTTAAAGGATAAGAACATCGAACATACCCTTTTGGAACTTGAGATTGACCGGTTCAGTGAAATTACCGCCGAAGCGGGCATACGGGGAACGCAGGAAATTCTAAAGCAGTTTGCGGAGATTCTCCGTTCTCAAATACAGCAGAAGGACATAGCGGCCAGGATCTCGGAGGATATTTTTATTTTTGCCCTCCGGGATTGTTCGATCCGGGACGCCCTTCATGTGGCGGGACGCATCAATGTGGCGATAAGCAACCGTATTTTCAAGTATCAGGGACTGGAGTTTCCCCTTTCGGTCAGTATTGGCCTGGTCGCCTTGTCGGAGGAAAGAAGGAACATAGAAACCCTGCTCCGTTCAGCCAAAACAGCCTGCAACTGGGCCAAACGGGAAGAAGAAAGCCGGATTTTTTGCTTTACATGAAAGAACATCCGATGTTATTCGAGGCTGTCCCAAAACTAATTGACTGTGCGCTAACGCGCACGGTTTTGGGAAAGCCTCATTCGATTACAAGATATTCATTAAAATAGAGCGTTTCTATCTGCCCGAGCCGGAGCAGCAAATTATACCGGCGCAGTATTTCCGCCTTTATCGCGGCGTCGTCTTTACGAAGCAGTTCTTCTGCTGATATAGACGCAAAGTATTCATGCGTGGTATTTCTAAGATTCGCAATTTGGGAGGCTAATTCTTCTGCAAAGAGTTTGTCGTTTGGCGGATAGGGAAAGACAATGGATAGAATTACTGTTACGGGTTCAGGACCGGCGGTGACGGCGCGGAGCCGGCCTATGCCGGTAAAAATGCCGTCCTCTGCAATGGATTGGGCGGAAGCGCTTTCCCGTGTCAGGCGCGATGTCTCCGTCCTGCCGGAATGGAAAACAAGCGCATAAAGGGTCCCCGCAAGCAGAATCAACGCCAGGGCGGCGGCTATCACCAGCAAAATACGGTATACTGTCATCCCTCTCCGGGCAGTTCTTTCTTCCTTCATCCATATCCCTCTTTCCTAATATATGATTTATTTTCATTTTTTGGTAGTATACCTTTTGAAGGCAATATCTTAAAATAGAGAGGCTTTCCCAAAACTGAAATTTTAGGAAAGTCTCAGATTCTATGGCATTTTTAGATGGGAGGTATAGCATGGTTGTACACAGGAGCGGGATGAAGGTTGAATCGAAGGAGCGGCTCAGAAACGGGGAGGGGACGGCGGTCTTTACTCATTTTGCAGAGGGGGGAACCCAAAAAAATGTCCGCCTAGCGGCGGAAATCGCGCTGCCCCCGGGAGCGTCCATAGGCTATCATCAGCACGAAGGGGAAACTGAATATTTTGTCTTCATGGAAGGTACCGGCATGGCAAATGACAACGGAACGGAAGTTCCGGTCAGGAAAGGAGACGTGATGATTACCGGAAACGGCGCGTATCACGGGATCAGTAATTCGGGAGCCAGTCCTCTGGTTTTTAACGCCTTTATCATAACCCATTAACTATCATGTGCGGCATCGTCGGATACATAGGCAATGAAGAAGCGGTCCCGGTCCTGTTAAAGGGCCTTAAACGGCTGGAATACCGGGGTTATGATTCAGCGGGAATCGCCGTCCTGGGCGCAGCGGGCCTTCTGGTCCGCAAATCCAAAGGGGCGCTCCGGTCCCTGGAAGACAAAATCTCCCCTGAAACGGCTCAGGGCGGTTTAAGCGCGGCTATGGGCATAGGCCATACCCGGTGGGCCACCCACGGAGAACCTTCGGACATCAATTCCCATCCCCATACGGATGTGTCGGGCAAGATCGCGGTGGTTCACAACGGGATCATCGAGAACCACGCCAAGCTAAAGGCCTGGCTTGAGGCCCACGGGGTCGCCTTCCGCAGCGAAACCGATACCGAAGTAATAGCCCACCTCATCGACTTCCATTATAACGGCGATCTCTTGCAGGCGGTAACCGAATCCCTCAAACGGCTGGAGGGGTCCTACGCCCTGGGCATCGTCTGCGAAAGCGACCTGGACCGTATTATCGCGGTACGCAAGGAAAGCCCTCTGGTTGTTGGCGCAGGCCAGGGTGAAAACCTCATCGCCTCGGATGTGCCGGCCCTGCTGGAACACACCAGGGATGTGTACTACCTGGCGGACCGGGAAATTGCGGTACTCTACCGGGACAGAGTGGAGTTCTTCAACGAAGATGGGCAGGCCCTTGAAAAAGAGAAAAGTCATGTTGACTGGGACGCCGCAGCTGCGGAGAAGGGGGGCTATGAACACTTCATGCTCAAGGAGATCAACGAGCAGCCCAAAGCCCTGACCGATACCCTCAGGGCCAGGCTCAAAAACGAAGGCGGCAAGTCGATTAACCTGGAAGAAATCGGCTTTGACGCATCCTGGGCCGAAGCGCGCCGGGTGGTCATCGCCGCCTGCGGGACCGCCTGGCACGCCGCCGTCATCGGGAAGCACGCCTTTGAATACTTCGCCCGCATCCCCGCCGACGCGGAGATCGCTTCTGAATACCGCTACCGGAACCCTATTTACAATCCCCAGGACATCTTCATCATCATCAGTCAGTCAGGAGAGACGGCGGATACTCTGGCGGCCATGCGCATGGCCCGGAAAGCCGGCGCCCGCATCATTGCCATCACCAACGTGGTAGGCTCAACCCTGGCCCGGGAAGCGGACTTGGTGATGTATACCTGGGCCGGCCCGGAGATAGCAGTAGCTTCTACTAAAGCCTTTACCACCCAGCTTATGTGCGTCTATCTTATCGCCTTGCAGTTCGGCAAGCTCCGGGGCGTTATCAATAGGGAAGAACTGGCCGGTCATATCGAAGCCCTGGAACAGCTCTCCGGCCATGCCGCCCGCATCCTGTCGGCCCAGGAAAATATTCAGCGTTTCGCGTCCCGGCAGTTCAACAAGACCAAGGTGTTCTTTATGGGCCGCCTCTTTGATTACGCCGTGAGCCTGGAAAGCGCCCTCAAGCTCAAGGAGGTGAGCTACACCCACTCCGAAGCCTTTGCCGCAGGGGAACTCAAGCACGGCCCCATTGCCCTAGTGGACACATCTACCCTGGTGGTGGCCATTTGCACCCAGACGGCCCTTTTTGACAAGATGGATTCCAACATCAAAGAGGTAAAGGCCCGGGGCGTGGCTGCCCTGGTGATTACTTACGACGATGTGGACTACTTCAACAAGACCGCGGACGAAGTTTTCAGAATCCCCCGGATTCATGACAGCCTGACTCCCATCCTGTCGGTGATCCCCTGCCAGCTTTACGCCTACTACTGCGCGGTTCAGCGGGGGCTGGATCCGGATAAACCCCGGAATCTGGCTAAGTCGGTCACGGTGGAATAAATCGATGCCGGGGGGGTATGATGAAGCAAGACTAGCCCGGGAAGTAAAAAATTCGCGAAAAAAAAGCCCGCAGCCGCGAAACAGAATTATTCCGTTTCGTGACTGCGGGCTTTTTGTACCCTGCTTAATTATGAAAAGATTAGTAATCCCCCTGCTTTTGCCGCGCTTTGCTATTGGCAGAAGGATTCCCCCGTAATTTTGCCATAGCTTCCGGGTCCTGTTTGATATTAGCTATCGCATTCAAAACAAAAGCAAGGAAAACCGAAAAAAAGCCGGCGGCAAAAACGACAATTATACAAATCAGACC
>JAISOQ010000043.1 GCA_031275515.1 Treponema sp.
GCCGCCGCCTCCAGCGCCAGGACCGGAAGGGTCAAACTTTCCAATGGAATCATTTTTCTTTCCCCGTTTATTTGACTAGGGAAAAGTAAAAAAGTTGCAAGAAAATGACCCGCCGCAGAGTTTGGCAAATGCCGGCGTTCTGTCTGGACACTGTTAGCAAAAGAGAATCTTAAGAGATGCGATAAAAATAAAGCCTGCGAACCGATGATTCGACAAAACTGCGAATTTCAGGGCTGCTTGCCCAAAACTGAAGTTTTGGGCAAGCCTCTATAATAACGTGAGTTCGATGAAATCTAAAAGTCCGGGAATGAACGCGGGTTATTCGGATAAATTCGTGAAATTGTGGATCACAGGTCCGGCGGACTTTTTTCTCTTCTCCGAATTATATGGCCGGGTTTTTACATGAGACCCTGCGGCTCCTTGACGACAGACCGCCTTACCCGTACAATACCGCCATGGCTTTAAACTGCGGTATTGTGGGGCTTCCCAATGTGGGGAAGTCCACTATTTTTTCGGCCCTGAGTTCCGCCCATGCGGAGGCGGCGAACTACCCTTTCTGTACGATCAACCCGAATGTGGGCGTCGTTAATGTGCCTGACAGCCGGCTTACAAAACTTACGGAGATTTTCAAACCTCAGCGGACTATCCCCGCAGCGGTGGAATTCGTCGATATTGCGGGACTGGTAAAAGGCGCATCCAAAGGGGAGGGCCTGGGAAATCAGTTCCTTTCCCACATCCGGGAGGTGGGGGTCATAGCCCAGGTGGTCCGCTGTTTTGACGACCCGGATATTATCCATGTAGACAGCCGCATTGATCCCGATTCGGATATGGAGACTATCAATGTGGAACTGGCCCTGGCGGACCTGGAAACCCTGGCCAAACGCCGGGAGCGGGCCCAGCGGAGCCTTAAAGTCCAGAATAAACCCGACCAGAAACAGGCGGAGGCCGTGCTTGAAGCCTTGGACAAGATAGGCGTCTTCCTGGAACAGGGAAAACCCGCCCGGTCTGCGGCCCTTACGGAGGACGAAAAAGAGGCGGTATACGACTGCCACTTCATCACCATGAAGCCCCAGCTTTATGTATGCAATGTGGACGAGCAGGCTATACGCAGTATAGCCGCTGTACGGGGGACGCCGGGGGCAGGGGCAGCCCCGAACCGTTATGTAGAAGCCGTACAGAAGCGGGCCGCCGCGGAAGGTTCGGAAGCGGTGATTATCTGCGGGAAATTCGAGGCGGAACTTGCGGACATTCCCGATGAGGCGGAAAAACTCGCTTTTCTGGGAGATCTGGGGCTTGAGGAATCGGGGCTGGGCGTTCTGGTTCACGCCGCGTACCGGCTTCTGGGGCTGCGGACCTTCTTTACCGCCGGCGCCGACGAATGCCGGGCCTGGACCATACATGCCGGGGACGCCGCTCCCCGGGCCGCCGGGGTTATCCATACAGACTTTGAGAAGGGCTTTATCAAGGCCGAAGTCTACTCGTATAGCGACATTCTTCAATACGGCACAGAAGCCAAAATCAAGGAAGCCGGAAAGTACCGGGTGGAAGGCAGGGAATACCAGGTTCAGGACGGGGATGTGATGTTTTTCAGATTCAATGTATAGAAGTTTTAATAACCCGCCGATGTTTAAAATATGATACAGCCTTCGGCATTACAGCACTATTCTCTCTTCGGCGGTTTATTGGAGGAGCAAATCAATGAGATCATTCCCCTTATGGAACAGGAAGCCTATGAAGCGGGGGATGCCATTATCACCGAGGGAGCTCCTAATGACAAAATACGGTTTATTCTTGAAGGCAAGGCGGCGGTAACGAAACATGGCCTTACTCTTTTTCGCTTCCAGGAAGGGGATACCTTTGGAGAGATGGAATTCTTGGATATGATGTCCTCTGCGGCGACTATCAAAGCCTTGACGCCCACAAAAGTAATGTCTCTTTCAAACCGCAGCCTGCGGCAAATCTACAAAAACGATATTAAGGCTTTTGCCCTGATCATCATGAACCTTGCCCGGGACATCTCGCGCCGCCTGCGGAACATGGACGAAAAGGCAACCCGGGAATCGCCCCACATGGAATGGAATTGAAGGAAGCCGCTTTCCCAAAACTTCAGTTTTGGGAAAGCGGCAAGGAACAGGGCGGGCCCTTGTTCCTCACTCCCGGTTATTAGCCGTTAAGCCGCTTCTCGATAGCGTCCAGTTCCTCGTAAAGCTCTTTGGGGAGCTTGTCGCCGAACTTGGGATAGTGGTTCTTCCTGACATCGGCGATTTCCTTCTTCCAGCCATCGATGTCCACAGAGCAGAGCTCCTTCATGGTATCGGCGCTGATTCCTTTGGGAGGTTCAATGGCCTCCGGTTTGGGAAGGTTGCCGATGGGGGTTTCCACAAAGTTGTCTTTGTTGTCGCACCGGTCGAAGATCCACGCCAGGACTCTGGAGTTTTCGCCATAGCCGGGCCACATGAACTTACCCTCCGCGTCTTTGCGGAACCAGTTAACAAAGAATATCTTAGGCAGCTTGCTCTCGTCGTGGGTTTGGCCTAATTTGATCCAGTGCTTGAAGTAGTCCCCCATGTGATAGCCGCAGAAGGGGAGCATGGCGAACGGATCCCGGCGCACCTGGCCAACCTGGTCGGAGATGACCGCGGCGGTTACTTCCGAGCCTGTGATGGAACCCATAAACACGCCGTGCGTCCAGTCTTTGCTTTGATTCACCAGGGGGATAGTGCTGGGCCGGCGGCCTCCGAAAAGGAAGGCGCTGATGGGCACCCCTTTGGGGTCTTCCCATTCCGGGGCGATAACCGGACACTGCTTCGCCGGGGCGGTAAACCGGGCATTGGGATGGGCGATTTCTTCCCCCTTGGGGCTCTTGTCGGTTTGAGGGGCGGGCTTTTTGGTTCCCTTCCAGTCGAGGATCTCCTTGCCGGGAGCGCCGTGGCCTATCTGTTCCCACCAGATGTCGCCGTCTTCGGTAAGGCCGCAGTTGGTGAAGATGGTGTTCTTTTTGATGGACTCCATTGCGTTGAGGTTAGACTCGTTGTTGGTTCCCGGAGCAACGCCGAAGAAGCCCGCTTCGGGGTTAATGGCGTACAGGCGTCCGTCTTCGCCGAACTTCATCCAGGCGATGTCGTCCCCCACGGTCTGGACCTTCCAGCCCGGAAGGGTGGGGATAAGCATGGCGAGGTTGGTCTTGCCGCAGGCGGAGGGGAAAGCGCCGGTGATGTACTTGACTTCCCCCTTGGGGTTAGTGATCTTGAGGATGAGCATATGTTCCGCCAGCCAGCCTTCATCCCGGGCCAGAACCGAGGCGATACGCAGCGCCAGACATTTCTTCCCCAGGAGGGCGTTGCCGCCGTAGCCTGACCCGTAGGACCAGATTTCCCGGGTTTCAGGGAAGTGGCTGATGTACTTGTGTTCCATGGGGGCGCAGGGCCACTTGCCGTTGTCGGATTCGCCCGGGCCGAGAGGTTTGCCCACAGAGTGGTAGCAAGGCACGAAGAAGCCGTCGGTCCCTAATACGTCCAGAACTTTGGCTCCCACCCGGGTCATGATGTGCATGTTCGCCACGACATAGGGGGAGTCGGTGATCTCGGCGCCGATCTTGGCAATGTCCGATCCTACCGGCCCCATAGAGAAGGGGATGACATACATGGTCCGGCCCTTCATGCTGCCCTGGTAAAGGCCGGTCATGGTCTTCTTGAGGTCTGCCGGATCGATCCAGTTATTGGTCGGACCGGCGTCGTCCTTGCTGGCGCTGGCGATATACGTGCGGTTTTCCACCCGGGCTACATCGGAAGGATCAGAGCGGAAAAGGAAGCTGTTGGGACGCTTTTTTAAAGGGGTGGCCAGACCCGCGTCAAGGGTAAGCTTGATCATCCGGTCATATTCATCCTGGGAGCCGTCGCAGACTTCCACAGCGTCAGGGGACATGAGGGCTGCCGCCTCCTCAATCCATTTCCGTAATTTGGCATGTTTCAGTTCTTCTACTTTCATGGAAACTCCTTGCATTACATAAAAAATAAACGTTAAAACGTTAAACAGGAGAAATCAATACACGATAGATTAATTTCTATAATACTAATACTACAAAAACAAAGAATTTGCCGCAAGGGGGAAGGCGGCAGGGTACGGCTGGTTATTTAAAGATTTGTCCTTGGATTAGCGCGGGTTTTCACGGGTTAGACCATACAGGGTAAGGGCGATATTTTTTGTTATATGCGCCGGCTCCGCGGGAAGGGGCCGGTATCAGGCAAGCAGGTTGAAGATCGCCCCCGCAGGAGCCGCGGCGCGGGGGTTGTAGGGCATGGCCGCGCTGGCCGCCTGGGCTTGGCGGATTTGGGAACGGTACTGTTCAATAAGAGCGTCTATCCGGTCATCCGAGAAGGAAGAATCAAGATTCGCTTCGGGCCGCTTTTTTATCTGGCTGAGCTGTTCAATCAGGACATCCAGGATCTTGAGTTTGTTGACGGTCACCCCGCGGACTCCTTCCGGGGCGGGTACGCCGAAAACATGCTTAAATTGAGAATAAATATAATTGACCGGGGCCACCGGCAGAGACATGCGTCCGTCCTGAGACGCATTCATGACATAGCTTATGGTAGTTAGTGCAGGCGCCGACATTGTATCTAGGATCATATTTAGACTCCTCTCTCTCAATATCGGATTGAGGAAAAAAAAGATTAGAAAAGTTTTAATTTACCGGATACTTTTAAGGGGAATCGCTCCGGACAGGCTCTGAATCACGGGCCCCGGCTGCTCCTGAACCAGTCGGAAAGGCTGCGTTCCAGTGTACGGCTTCCTTCCGGGGAGGGGCTGCGTATACGGTCGTAAAGATAGGGCAGGATAACCCGGTTCTTGAGGGCAGTCCAGTTTCCCGGAAGGATGTTCGGGGGCGTGAGAAAGGTTTCCGGAGGCACATGACCGAGGAGGCTGGGGTAGTATTGGGGGAAGATCTGTTCGGTAACGGCTTTGATGGCGGAGAACCCATTTGCTATGCCAAAGATGGTCTCGTTCAGCCGGTTGGCTTTGCTTTTTTCCAGAAAACCCCGCTGCGTTTCTTCCTGGAAAAACCATTGGGTAAAAGCCGTGGACGCTTTTTTGGCTTTTCCGGCCTTGCAGACGCCAAGATACGTCGCGTCTTCCAGCAGGGGGATGGAATCATGGCCCGCGATCCAGCGGAAATTGAGGCTGGACCGCTGCTCCGGGCTTAAGGTAAAGAATTCGGAACTGTTCATATAGGCAAAGAGAATACGCCCTGTAATGGCCAGTTTTTGGGGAGGCTCGTAGAAATATTTGAAAACAAAGTCGTCTTCCGCGTCAATGCCGGCGTTTACTTCCTGTATCCATTCCCGGATGTAGACGATGGCCTGCTCCAGGGCCTGGGAGTCCCAGGTAAGGGGAGAGGCTTCCTGGAAAGAGGTGTTGAACAGCGTGGCGGCTATAAAGAGGAATTCCCTGTTCCATGAGGGAGAAAAGCCCATGCGGGAAAAAGCCCCGTTTGTTTTAAGGTTATACTCTTTTCCAAGGGATTTGATTTCCTCAAGATCGGTCACGAAGAGGTCGGAAAGAAGCTGGGAGTTTTCCCGGGAAAAAACCAGGGCGGGGATATTGAAGGAAACCGGAAACAGGTAATGCTTGTCTTCTATGCGGCCCAGGGCGAGGAGCTGGGAATAGAAAGCGCCGGGATCAATGTCCTCATTTTTGAAGATAGTATCCAGGGGCCGGAACAGGGTCCGGGTAGATGCGCTTTTTAGCCAGCTTCCCACCGCAATATCAGGATACTCCGTTGTATCCGTCAGCTGCTGCGCCAGGGATTCAAAATACCGTACCTCGATTTTATACCGATCCTGGCTGGTATTAAAATTCTCGGCATACAGGGCGAATTCGGGCCTGTCTGTCCAAAGAATGGCGGTAGCGGGTTCCTTTATCCATGCCAGGGGAGCTTTTAAAAAGCCGCAGGAGCTGAACTGGAGCAGGCAGAAAACCAGGATAAGCCGGCAATATCGGTGTACACTCACGGTCCGGGACATAATCATATTGTATTGATCCTATTTTTAACGCTTATACTTGTCAATCCTGGGGCATCTTACTATAGTAAGGGGATATGCAAAATTTGCAAATTCGAAATGATCAAGTTCTCCGATTGGTTGAACAAATTGGCGATCATTACCGGAACAATGTGGCCAACCGTTTCATCCGTCCCATTCTCTTTCAGCTTCCCTTAGGAGAAGAGCAGTGGGAGCTTATTGAGATGCTTACCGAAAAGACGGATCAGTTCCGTTACCAGGGCTTTCTGTTGAATGAACTCTACCGGGAGATTGCCGCCGCCGCATGGTTTGTGGCCTTAACCCGCAAGGAAATTATTCCTTCTCTGAAAAGACGCATAGAAAAAGACAGAGTGAGCGATTGTGATAAGGTTTTACAAGACATGACGGTTAATGCGTTCAGCAATAACCTCCGTGTATTTGCGGATCTGGTCTACCAACTGTACGACTGCCTCGTAGAAATAGATGAGGAAAACGCCAAAGGCCTCCAGCCTCTTTATGCCCAATTGCCGGAACTTCAGGATATAGACGCCTTTCTGACAGCGAAATAAAAGCTCCCCTGGAGTTTTCCCTGCAAATCCCGGCTTGATCTCCCCCGGTTCCCGGTTGAACCGGAACCCGCAGCCGCCTAAAGCTGTTCTATTTCTTCAAACGTAAGCCCAAAACCCGCGGCAATGATGTCGGGTGAAACCCCCATCTGTTTTTGCCGCCGGGCGCCTTCCTGTTTTTCCTGCCGGGCCTCTTCCTTCGCACACTTTACCGCTTGCCTCTTGTCCTCCAGCACGCTCTCTACCAATGCATCAAACATCGTCCTATACTCCTTCCGCTCTATCAGATCCGTTACCGCCGCTATCTCCTCTCCAGGCGCTTCCAGCCGATACAACAGTGCTGTTATCACATCTGTTATTAGTCTACTCAGATTTTCCGGGACCTTCAACTGTATTTGCTCCAGGTAATTTTGCGGCAGCTTTTTCAGCGCCT
>JAISOQ010000102.1 GCA_031275515.1 Treponema sp.
CATCGCTGAAATTCCCTATTTTCAGGGCGAAGGCGACGGTGCTGACTGCAATAAGCGACACTCCGTTGAGCAGATGAAACAAACAGAGCATCATTAAATCGGCGGGCGTTTTGATTTCACGCGCACGCCGTATAATCCCGAGTTCGATACATTTCTGTTCGTAATCCTTTCCGAGCAGCGGCAGTAACTGGGCGATCGATGGCATAATACAAACCTCCGGTGTTTTTTACAGTATACCATTAAACCGACGGCTTGCCAAATATAAGTTAGTGCATATGCCCCCCGTCTAGGATAAGTTCTCCCCGCGTTTTTTCAACAGACAGATACTATTACATCTCCCGGCAGGAGAAACCGCCTCGTTGATCTTTGGCGTATCACAAAATTTCCCTCCGGCAAAACGGTTTTTGCCAATGCCGGCAATGCGGAAAAATAAAGGTAAAAAATGACTTTTTACAAGGAGTATACCATAAAAAACATCGCCGTAGTATTGGCAACAGTTCTGATAGTTGCCGCATGTTCGACCTGGAGGAAATATCCCATTCCTGAGGAACTTCGGCAAACTTATTCAGAGACGGTTGATGTCCCCGGTACATCGTTGATCGTTCCATACGCTTAAACGGTTATTTTTATCTTTCGAATCTTTTTTCATTTAAAAATGAAAGGAGCAGCTTTAAAGTCAGCGGTTTTAGCGTAATTGAGTCTATTGATGGATGGTCATCCTTCGGCCCGATTGAACTGTTCATAAAACCTGGTCAATATCAGGTCAATTCTTCTGCTCCAGACTATATTTATGCATCCAGCGCGGATGAATTTAAAATAATCCTTTCAAAAAGGGATGCGGCGTGGTTGTCCTTTACGGCAGACTTGAGACAGACGCTTCTCGCAGAACCGCTGTCGGACAATGAATTTTATGACCTGATGCAGAATGGGTATATCGAATACGAAAACAGCCAACAAAAGGCCCAGGACTATTTCTATGAAAATGAGACATTCCCTATGGACGGATGGAAAGGTAGTTGTACCTATTCTCCCGCAAATCCTGTCAAAATTGGGTATAGCCCTATGGAGAGGTGCGATTTATTCCAAGTTCTCTTACTACAGGTATCATTAGAATAATGAATGGGTCAACGTATGCAGGTAAACAGGGTGAGTTCACCAAAGTAATTATTCAGAGAAGGTTCTTCAACAGGTGCCATCGTAATAACAGATACCAATAAAATACCTTTTCTTGGTGAGAGGAGTTACACGTTACCGGGGGGTGATGATAAGCATTATTACCTGGAGTTGACTTGGAGTGATGGTTGGAGCAATACCAAATTTACGCTTGAAAAGTCCGCCACTGATGACATATTGCTTTTACCAATTGGGGCAACCGCCAACGTATCCAAAACAATTGGCTATGCTGCATTAAGATATATCATAGAGTAAAAATTATGGATATAAACCATAGTTGTATTTAAAGAGGCTTTCCCAAAACTTCAATTTTGGGAAAGCCATCCGCCCCTCGGGGCGGATAAACGCAAAGGCGATACTATCCCCGGCGGTCAGCGGGGCCGTTTTAGCCGCTTATAATTCCACATCCCGGCTTTCTGCCTTGGCCGCCGCATAATCTGCGAATTCGGCGACCTTCATGGCCGAAGTCCCCAGGGGCTTCCCGTCCCGGCGGCGGACGGATACCGTGCCTTCGCCGGCTTCCCTCTGGCCTACCACCAGCATGTAGGGGATCTTCCGGTTCTGGCAGTCCCGAATCTTGGCATTCATGCGCTCGCCGCCCAGTTCCGCAGTTACCCTGAGGTCCCTGGCCTTGAGTTCCGCCGCGACCTGTTTTGCGTAGGCGTTAAAACTTTCCGCCACAGGGATCACCGCGATCTGTTCCGGGGCTATCCACACCGGGAAAGCCCCGCCAAAGTGCTCTATCAGGACCCCGAAGAAGCGTTCCAGTGAGCCCAGGAGGGCCCGGTGTACCATGTAGGGCCGCTTGTGCTGGCCGTCGGCGTCAACAAAGGTCATGTCGAACCGTTCAGGCTCGTTGAAGTCGAACTGTATGGTGGTCATCTGCCATTCCCGGCCCAGGGCGTCCTTGATCTTGAGGTCGATCTTGGGACCGTAGAACGCCCCGCCTCCCTCGTCGATTTCGTAGTCCAGTCCCTCGGCGGTTACCGCCTTGCGGAGGGATTCCAGGGCCTGATCCCAGCGGGCCGGCTCCCCCACAGATTCCGCCGGCTTGGTGGCCAGGTAGGCCCTGATGTCCTTGAAACCAAAGACCTTCCACAGGTGGAGGCTGAACCGCAGCGCTTCCCGGATTTCATCTTCAATCTGATCGGGGGTACAGAAGATATGGGCGTCATCCTGGGTAAAGCCCCGGACCCGCAGAAGGCCGTGAAGCACCCCGCTCCGCTCGTAGCGGTAAACCGTGCCCAGTTCCGCCCAGCGCAGGGGCAGATCCCGGTAACTTCTCCCCTTGTTCTTGTAGATCATGATGTGGAAGGGGCAGTTCATGGGTTTGATGATGTAGTCCTGGTTGTCTATCTGCATGGGGGAGTACATATTTCCCTTGTAGAACCCCAGGTGCCCGGAAGTTTCCCATAGCCAGGACTTGCCGATGTGGGGGGTATAGAGGATTTCGTATCCGTTCCGGTAATGCTCCTGCCGCCAGAAGTTTTCTATGGCTACCCTCATGCGTCCGCCGTTGGGGTGCCAGTAGATGAGCCCCGCCCCGGCCTCCTCATGAATGGAGTAGAGGTCCATCTCCCTGCCCACCCGCCGGTGATCCCGCTTTTCCACTTCTTCCAGGAAAGACAGGTAGGCTTTGAGGTCTTTGGGGTTCTCCCAGGCCGTACCGTAAATTCTGGTGAGCATGGGCCGCTTCTCGTCCCCCCGCCAGAAGGCTCCGGCGATGTTCATGAGCTTGAAGGCCCCGGAATGAATCTCCCTGGTGTTCGCCGCATGGGGTCCCCGGCAAAGGTCCGCCCAGAGCGTATTGCCCTCCGGGTCCCTGTTTTCGTAAACCGAGACTTCCTCATCCGGGGGAAGGCCGTCGATCAGCTCCAGCTTGAAAGGCTCATCGGCAAAGCGCTTCCTGGCCTCCTCGCGGCTCACCACGACCCTGACAAAGTCCTGCCTGCTGTCCAGGATCTTCTTCATCTCCCCTTCTATGGCGGGGAGATCTTCGGCGGTGATGGGCCGGGGAAGCTGGAAATCATAGTAGAACCCCTTCTCTATGGACGGGCCTATGGCGACTTTTGTTCCCGGAAACAGCCGGGTTACGGCCTGGGCCATAACGTGGCTTACGGAATGGCGGATTTTTTCGAGTTTTTCCTGCTGATTTTCTTTGGATTCTGACATAGCGCACCTCTTACGTTCAAAATACGGAAACGAGCCCGAAGGTCCTGCACTTTCCTAAACGCCGGGACGGGCCGGGTCTTTCGCTGGAACCAACCGGATTTCCTGCAAAAGGCCGCCATAGGCCCGCGGTACCACCCTGCTTCGCTTCCCCATGACGGGGGGCGCGCTCTTCGCCGCTGACGAGGGCGCGGAAAGGCCCTGAGGACCGTCCGTTCCGGCCCCGAATACTAAAGGCGGATTATCCGCTTCGTTCACCGGGGCGGCTCGGGAGGGGTTTTCGGCGATTCCCGGATAACCGCGCTTCCAGCCTATGGCGCGGTCTCTCTTTATCCGGTACAGGGCCTACTCGTCTCCGTCTGTGCCGTTGCTGCTAAATTCCCACATTGATGGGGTTTAGTCAATAGGG
>JAISOQ010000113.1 GCA_031275515.1 Treponema sp.
AAGAGGACTGTTATTCTATCGGCTTTTAGAGTCTGCAATGCATACAGAAACAATTACCTATGATGAACTTGTAAACCGCAAGATATAGTGCTCGTGTTAGCCAGATGGGTAGGCAGATATCCTTATTAAGATGGATAATCGGTGGTTTTATGGCAAACAGAAAGGATGTGGCAAAAAGAGCCAATGTTTCCATCACGGTGGTATCCCGTGTAATGAGTAAAAGAGGATATGTATCCAAAGAAAAGCGTGAAGCGGTATTACGGGCCGCTGAGGAACTTAACTACCGGCCCAGCCCGGTTGCCCGGTCCCTGCAGAACGGTAGAACCCGTCAGATTTTTTTTTATCGGGGCAACCTCAGGGCCAGCGCATATAAAATCGTAATTCCTTACCCTGCAAGGAATTACGAAACCGTGGACAAAACAACTTGAACGGCTAATTCCTTATTTCATAAGGAATTATAAATCTATAAGCGCTGGCCCTGGCCTTGCTCGACAGCAATTCTCAGTTTAAAAAATAACACTCTCAAATCGGTAGAAATGTGTATGAAAAAACAGACTATGACGCATTCAAAATGAAGGCTTTCCCAAAACTAAAATTATGATAAAACCTCTATAATTAGTATGATAAAATACGGGTAAAATCCTGCAAATTTCGGGGAAATCGATCAAAATTGCGGTTTACCCTTAAAATTTTTTGTTTAACGCCGATATATAAATAAGCCTTGTTGACCTTGGTTTTACCAGCGGGCAGGGTCGGGCGATTCCGGAGGTTCAATTGATCAGAGGATGGTACACCGGCGCAAGCGGCATGAAGGCCCAGCAATGGCGGCTTGATGCAATAGCGAATAACCTCGCAAATGCGGATGTGGACGGGTATAAAAAGGATGTTGTGGTCCATAAAGCCTTCCCGGAACTCCTCATGCGCAGGATGAGCGATGACGGGGTGTACCGGCATCCTTTTGGTTCCGGCGATGCGGCGCCCGTCATTGGAAAACTGGGGACCGGAGTAGAGGTAAACGAACTCTTTACCGTCTTTGAGCAGGGCGCATTAAAGGAAACCCAAAGCGATTTTGACCTTGCCCTGGACGGCAATGGTTTTTTCTCTGTGGAGACTCCCTGGGGGGAACGGTATACCCGGAACGGCTCGTTTCAATTAGGAAAAGAAGGATACCTGGAAACTAAAGAAGGGTATCTTGTATTGGGGGAAAACGGCCCGCTCCGGGTCAAGGCTAATAACTTTCAGGTTGATAAGGACGGGGGGGTTTGGATTAACGCCGAATACGCCGACGATCCTGAGCTTTTGATTTCCAGGGAAAATAATACCTGGGGCGATACGATACGCCTGGATACCCTGAAAATCGTGGATTTCGATCTGGATCGCTATCTTCAAAAACAGGGGTCCAGTCTTTACCGGGCTACGGATACTTCGGGGGAAGGACAGGTCCTGGAAGGGGAGGCCCGGCCCCGGGTGATACAGGGGTTTACCGAAGCCGCCAACGTGGACCCGGTGCTGGAAATGGTCCAGATGATCGAAGTGAACCGGGCGTATGAGGCCAACCAAAAAGTGATACAAACCGGCGATTCCATGCTGGGGGTTCTCCTCAGCCAGGTGTCCCGATTCGCATAGGAGCAGTGAATGGTACGGAGTTTATGGACCGGCGCCGCCGGCATGATTGGACAACAGGCGAACATTGATACGATTTCCAACAACCTGGCAAACGTAAACACCTCGGGCTATAAGAAGGTGCGGGCGGACTTTGAGGATCTCCTGTATCAGACCGTTAAGACCGCCGGAACCCCCGCCACCGAAGATACGGTGGTTCCTGTAGGAATCCAGATGGGCCACGGGTCGAAGCTGGCCGCCACTCAGCGTATGTTCTCCCAGGGCGCTCTTCAGAATACCGAAAACGTGTATGATATGGCCATACAGGGAGAAGGTTTCTTTCGTATTCAGATGTATGACGGTACGTATGCGTACACCCGGGACGGCGCTTTTAAAGTGGACTCCGACGGGCGCCTGGTAACTTCCAACGGGTATTGGGTCTTGCCGGATATTATCATGCCGGAAAACTTCCTTCCCCAAACTATCGCGGTTACCAAGGATGGCCGGGTTTCGGTGAAGATTCCCAATGCGGACGATCCGGTGGACGTAGGCCGTATCGAGCTTTACCGTTTTCCCAATCCTGTGGGCCTTACCGCAGTAGGGGAAAATCTCTTCAAGGTGAGCAATGCCTCGGGGGACCCTATAGCGGGACGTCCGGGCTATGAAGGCATGGGTCAGGTCATCCACAAATTCCTGGAAATGTCCAATGTGTCGGTAGTGCGGGAAATGGTGGACCTCATCGTGGCCCAGCGGGCCTATGAGTTCAACTCCCGGACCATACAGACCAGCGACAACATGCTGGGAACCGCTACCAGCCTGAAGAGGTAGGAATTATGGATATAACCGCCCTGGGTTCGTATCTGAATACCCTGGAGAAGACTCCCTTTTCCGGGGGTTCCCGTAAAACGGGAGCGGAAGGCGTTCCCCTTGGGGGAAGTCCCAACGGGGCGGACACGGTGTTTGCCGGCTTCCTCGACAAGTTCCGAAGCTCCCAAGCCGGGGAGAACCCCTCCGGGAAGGAAAATACCTCCGTCACAGCCGCCGGGAGCGGGGAAGCCGAAAAAGAACCTGTCCCGGCCTTGTCAAGCCGGAAGCCCCTCATTGATAAAACCGATAAACTCTACGAACAGTGCGAAGCCCTGGAAACCTTTCTGGTCAAGACCCTCATCAGCGGGATGCGGAACACGGTACAAAAATCGAAACTTATTGATACTGGTTTTGCGGGCGAAATGTACGAGGACATGCTCTACGACGAATACGCAAAAGACTTTACCCGGAACGCGAATTTCGGCCTTGCGGAAATGGCTTATCTGGAACTTACCGGCCAGCGGGGAAAAGTCTCCGCAGATCACCTGTAAGGGCCGCCATCGGGCTTCGCGGTTTCCCCATCTCCCAGGGTTCCCAGCTGGCCGCAGGCGCCGCCTATCCTTTGGCCTTTTTTGAAACGCCGGGTGACGTTAAGGCCCAGTTTTTTAAGCTGCGAATCCATGCGGGCAATTTCCCCGGCGCCAGGTTCCCGTAAAAGCCGGCCCTCAAAGCGCATTCCTTCCACAGGGTTCCAGGGTATCAGGTTTACTACTACATTAAGACCCCGGGCAAACTCCGCCAGGGCCTCCGCGTCTTGGGGGCGGGTATTGACGTCTCCCAAAAGAACCGTCTCCAGGGTGATGCGCTGTCCCGCAAGGTCCTGGTACCGGCGGAGGGCCTCTTTGAGGGCGGGGAGGGGATTGGCGTTTGTGGCCGGCATGAGACGCCTGCGGAGTTCCCCGTCCGCAGTAGTGAGAGACAGGGCCAGACGGAGGCGGGGGCCGTGTTCCGCAAGGTCCCGGATCCCCGGAACGATGCCGCAGGTGGAAACGGTGATACGCCGGGGAGAAAAGCCCGTACCTCCTCCGCAGGTCAGAGCGGCTGCGGCCCGGCGGAGTTCCCCCAGGTTGAGCAGCGGTTCCCCCATGCCCATAAACACGATGTTGGCAATATCCCCTGCGATTTCCCTAAGCCGGAAAAACTGGCTTACTATCTCGGCGGAATCCAGGTTACGGCGAAATCCCAGAGCGCCGGTCTTGCAGAAAACACAGCCCATAGGACAGCCCGCCTGGGTGGACAGGCAGGCTGTCCTGCGTCCCTCCCTATCGGTGAGCAATACCGCTTCAACACAATACCCGTCATGGAGGGTAATCCTGAGCTTTATCGTTCCATCGGGGTCCCGCAGTTCAGCGGATACTTCCCCGGAATAGAGGGCGAACCGCCCGCCTAATTCCGCCCGGAGCGGAAGAGGAAGGTCGGTCATGTCGTCAAAGGTCCTGACGCCCCGGCTTATCCAGGAAAATACCTGCTTTGCCCGATACCCCGGCAGGGGAGTGAGAAGAACCGCCAGCTCTTCCGGGGGCAGTCCGGAAAGGACAGGATGCCCGGCGCCGTAAGGCATGTCAGGCTCTGAATTTTTCCAGGAGTTCGATGACAGAAATGTTCCGCAGCCCCAATTTCTGGAATTCCGTCAGGGCCTCTATAGCCTGTTTCTTGTCCCCTTTCTTGGCGTAACAATCCGCCAGTTCAATGTAAAACCGGTAGTTTTTGGGGTCCTGCTGGATTAAGTGGCGCAGAGATTCAATGGCCTCAGTGTATTTACCCTGGGCTTTGGCGACTATCGCAAGGCCCAGGACCGCGTAGGTGTCGAATTCGATGTTTAAGGCCCGGTGGTAATACTCCGCCGCCTTTTCATAATCGTTCAGGTTACGATAAGCATCCCCGACACGGGTCAGGATAACCTTATTCCGCGGGTCCTGCTCCAGGATGCGGTTCCAGTATTCCAGGGGGCGGTACAGCTGATTCAAGCCCCGGTAACAGTCGGCCAAGCCGAAAAGGGCGTAAAAGTTGTAGGGATCCCGTTCCAGGGCTTTTTCAAAATAACTTATCCCTTTCTCAAAGGTCTTGAGTTTCCGGTGGCAGTTCCCTATGGAGGTCAGTACCCGGATATCCACGTTTTCCCTATTGGTATCCAGCATCTTTTCCCAGTAGAACAGGGCCTCCCGGTATTCCTTGAAATCGTAATGCAGATGCCCCAAACCTATAATGGCATAGGGATTTTGTTCTTCCATCTCCAGAACCCGCAGGTACACCGATTTGGAATGTTTGAAATCCCGAATTTTCCGGTAAGCATCGGCCACGCGGGTTAGGACGGTGATGTTCTTGTCATCGTGGAGCAGGTATTGTTCCCATATTTCTATAGCCCGGTGGTACTGATTCAGGGCTTTGTAGCAGTCCGCCAAACCGAACAAGGCGTAGTTGTTTCCCGGATGGCAGTTGAGACAGCGCTTGTAATACTCCACGGCCTCCCGGAAAGAACCCCGTTTCCGGGTCGCATCCCCCATGCCGACCAGGGCGTAATTGTTGTTTTCGTCAGCCTTGAGGATCTTGCTGAAACATTCCATAGCTTCGGCAATCTTATTCTCTTTCAAAAGGAGATACCCTTTTTTTGAGAGTTCCGATATTTCTGAGATGTCTAAGATTTCTTCATCCAGATCGAAGGCAAGGTTCAGCGTCGGCTTCCTGACGACGCTCAAGTTCAGTATACCCTGGGGGCTTTCACTATTATTATTGTTCATTTGGGATAATCCTCTTTTTCATGTATCATATTTTTGATGATTTCGGATATTTCTATGATAATTGACTCGGACTTCTTTTTGTCCGGAGCAATCCAATACATACGAAGGGCATCCAGAATCCTTCCCTTTGACCGGTAAAAATCCCCTATTCTTACCAGGCCGTCGGAATATCCGGTGGTTAAAAAAATCCTCCGGGCATCCTCTATCCTGCCCTGGTTGTACAAAATATTACCCCTGCGATTCAACGCAACTTTCTGCTCTGAGCTGATCGGGGGTTTGGATGAAGTTTTTAGAAAAACGGCCTGATCTTCAAAACGGTCCAGTACACTTTTATAATCCATGCCATTCCTAAATAAGTTTGTATTACTTATAATATCTGCCATTTTTAACCTAATTGCAACAAATTTTTAACCTTTTCAATAAATTATGAGTCTGTCCCCAAACTTCAGTTTTGGGACAGACTCTTTATGTCTTGAAATAACCGTTCTGATCACCTATAAGTGTAATATAGATTACAAAATAAATCAACTATTTTTTCTCTAAAAAATGGAAAAAATCTACAAAAGAACGACCGTACTCCTTTGACGATTCCAGAAAAAAACCCTCTATTCTATTATAGCCATCTTCCCGGGGTCTGTGCAAGAGTACCCGGGAGCCGGGATGTACCAGAGAGGAGGCCGCTATGGATTTAAGAAGGTCCGCTTTGTATTTATACGGGAAGGGGGGATCGCAAAAAATCACGTCAAAGGACTTTTTAGCCCGTAAGATATAGAGTTCGGCGGCCATAAAACGGCAATTTATCCGTACCGGGGATATGGAGACGTTTTTCAACAGGGTTTTCCGCTTTACAGGGTCTTTTTCAACCGCTTCCACCGGCGCGGCGCCCCGGGAAGCCGCCTCCAAGGCGATGATACCGGATCCGGAAAAAATGTCAAGAAAGGAAAACCCTGAAAGCCCCCCCAGAATCGCAAAGATCGATTCCCTCATGCGGTCCATAGCAGGCCGGATTTCACCTCCCGGAACTTCCACTTTCCGCCCCGCAAGTACGCCGCCGGTAATTCTCATAATTTATTTGAGGTTTTGGAGAAGTTCACTTAACTCGTCTGAACTGACCACCGGGTCTACAGGCAGCCCCTCGATTTCAGAGCCGACTATATCGTCGATGGCCTTCCGCCGCTCCTGGGTATGGTTCCACAGGAGGGTAAAGGAGTCGCGGATCGCCGGAAATTTGCCCGAAGAGATGGAGCTGTCCCCATTAATCAGGTCCGAAAGAACCGCCGCAAAAATCCGCTCGGTTTCGGCCAGATTGTGAAATTGTTCCATCCGCTCGATAAAACGTTTATTATCTGAAAGCTGCTCCAGAATAACGGCAAGGGTTTTATCGATAAAATTTATATCATCCATCGTCTTTTCCAGAAACAAATCCGGATCGGTATCCAGAAGGAGCATATCCCGAATGATTCTGATTCGAGTATTGATGATGAAAATAGAATCCTCAAAATTAATATGCTTATGCATAGCTTCTATATCGGCTTTATCAATTATTTTGTGAGGCTGTTTCAAAACTTGCGGTTTTGAAACAGCCTCTTGTAACTATTTAATTCAATCCGTCCTTCTGTCAGGTTCGCAGGCGCGAAACTCCCCCGCAGACCCCTAACCGGTTACTTCTTTTATCGCTTTTTCCCGGGCGGCTATGACCCTGTCGCACCAGGCGTCGAATTCCCGGTCCTCCGTCTGATATTCCGGATGAGCCAGGATATATTCAATGGTTTGGCGTACCCCCTGGTCAAAGCGGACCGCAGCGGTAAAGCCAGGGACCAGGCGCTTGAGTTTGGCATTGTCAAAGACCGCCGAGTTAGCCTTATCCCCGATGAGTCCCCCCAAAAAGTCGTAGGATTTCCCGCAGAGGCTCAGGAACTCGCTTGAGACATGAACCGCCTTGAGGGATTTTCCCAGAACGTCCGCTATGGCGGCGTACACCTGGTTCCAGGTAACCGTCTCGTCGGATGTGATGTGTACCGCCTCTCCTATGGCGTGGATGTTCCCTAAAAGCCCGATGAATCCCCTGGCAAAGTCGCTGTTATGGGTCATGGTCCAAAGGCTCGTGCCGTCGCCGTGGATGATCACCGGCTTCCCCTCGATGATCCGCTTGACTACCTGCCAGCTCCCGTTTTTCCCGTGGATACCTAAGGGGACGCTCCGCTCATCGTAGGTATGGCTGGGCCGCAGGATGGTGATGGGGAAGCCTTCTTCCCGGTACTTTTTAAGGAGAAAATCCTCGCAGGCGATTTTGTTCCGGGAGTATTCCCAAAAAGGGTTCGCCAGAGGGGTGCTTTCGGTAATGCGGTAATCGGCCAGGGGTTTCTGGTACGCGGATGCGGAACTGATAAACACATACTGTTTGGTCTTCCCCTTAAAAAGCCGGTAATCCCGCTCAACCTGCTCTGCGGTAAAGGCGATAAAATCGGCCACTGCGTCAAAGGTCAGGTCTTTGAGCTTTTCCGCCGCGCCGGCTTCATCGGATATGTCACAAAGGATCTCCTCCGCCCTTCCCTGGAAGAGGCTGCTACGGTTCCCCCGGTTCAGAAGGTATAATTTATGCCCTTCTTCCAAAAGCCGCCGGGAAATCGCGGTACTGATGGTTCCGGTTCCGCCTATGAATAAAACTCTCATACATATACCTCCGCTTCAACTTCGCTATGCATCGGCCCTGCGCCTGGTCCGCTGGTTTAGGACTGTTTTCCTATGATAGCATATCCCGGACAAGAAATCTACGGCTCCCGCAGGGCTTTATAAAAGGATGCGTTAAAATCTTACTAAAGAGGCTGTCCTAAAACTGAAGTTGTAGGACAGCCTTTCTTGCTAAATTGACTTTTTCCGCGTTACATTTGACAGGGCGACCGCGAGAATGATGATTATACCCCGGACGATGGTTTGCTGGCTGACGTTAAGCCCGCCAAGGATGAGGCCGTTGTTGATCATTCCCATCAGGAGCGAACCTATCAGGGTTCCGATAACAAAACCGGTTCCGCCGGCCATGCTGGTTCCCCCAAGGATAACGGCGGCGATTGTGGACATTTCGTCCCCTTCGCCAAAGGTATAGCGTCCGGCCTGCATTCGCCCGGCGTACAGGATTCCTGCGAAGGCCGCGAATGCGCCGCTCATGATAAAGGTTATCAGTTTGACCCTGCTGGTGTTAATTCCCGTAAAACGGGCCGCGGTTTCATTCCCCCCGGTGGCGAGGGTCTTTTTGCCAAAGGGCGTTTTGTTGAGCAAAACAACGCCGAATAGGACAAACAGGATCGTCCAAATGAGGAGGACGGGGAAGCGGCCTCCGATGTTTCCAACTCCAAAAACAAAATTAAACGTTTCATTGGTGATAACGATAGCCGCCATATTGGTTATCCACATTCCCGTACCCCGGATAATGCCCATCATGCCCCGTGTCGCCAAAAACGCCGGTATTCCCAGTTTGGTTATGAGCAGGCCGTTGACCGTACCAACAAGAACGCCTACCGCGATAGATGCGGCAAGCGCCAGAATTATGTTGTTTGTCGAACGCAGAATCAGGGCGCATACAAGAGAGGAAAGCGCGACTATTGATCCGATTGAAAGGTCGATCTGGGCGGCGCCGATTAC